>NZ_JAOCGL010000069.1:0-21698 GCF_029842485.1 Stenotrophomonas sp. GD03777 | reverse complement strand
CGGCCTGGCGCACCTGCAGATCACTGTCGATGCCGGCGCGGCGGCGCTGGCGGGTCAGTTCAAGTGACTTCTGCGAACGGCTCAGCTCTTCCTCGGCTACGTCGTTGAGCTGCCACGCGTAGGCCAGGTCGGCATAGGCCTGGGTGATGCCAGTGGACAGGTTCAGGCGCGCGGCCTGCGCTTCAACGGTGGCGGCGTGGGCGCCGTCCACGGCGGCTTCCCAGGCGGCGCGCTTGCCGCCCCACAGGTCCACGCCATAACTGAAGTCGAAGGCGACCTGGCTGCTGCCGCCGTAACGGCCACCCATCTCGCTGCCGACCATCGATTCGGGCAGGCGCAGGCCGGTGTAGCCACCGGACACCGACAGGCTCGGCAGTTCGTCGGCACGTGCGGTGCCGACCTGGGCCTGGGCCTGGCGCAGGCGGGCATCGGCGGCGTCAAGGCTCGGGTGGCCGGCCAGGCCCTCGGCGACCAGCGCGTCCAGCTGCGCATCACCCAGTGCCTTCCACCAGTCCTGCGCCGGGAAGCCGGTGGCGCTCAGGTCGGTGTCGGCCAAGGTGCGTTCGCTGTGCAGGCTGTCCACGTCAAGCACGTGGCCCTGCGGGTTGAGGCCACGACTGCTGGCGCAGGCGGCCAAGGCCAGGGCCAGCGCTGACACCAGCAGCGCGCGCCCGGACCGGCGGAGAGTGGAATGCGGGATCGGGTTCATGGGGTCGTCAGTGAATCGCGGATTCGGGTAAGGAGGGACAGCAGCAGCGTGCGCTCGTCGGCGGAAAGATCACGCAGGGCGTAATCCATCACCGCGTCGCCACGCAGCTTCAAGCGCGCCCACAGCGCGCGGCCTTCGTCGGTCAGCACGATCTGCAATGCCCGCCGGTCCTGCGCATGCGGTTCGCGGCGGACGCAGCCCAGCGCTTCGAGCTTGTCCAGCAGCCGGGTCACCGCGCTGGGCACCTGATCGATGGCCTGGGCCAGTTCGTTGGCGGTGCACGGCGCCATGTTCGAAAGCACCTTCAACCCGATGTAGTGGGTGAAGCCGATGCCCAGATCTTCTTCAGCCATGGACGCGTCGAGTTGGCGGACCAGGCCGTCGCGCACCTGGCGCAGCAGCAGGCCGAAGCTGGGGGGAGTGGTTGCAGGACAGATCATGGGGGAGCATTCTCTTCCAAAAAAAATATTTCTCAATGGAAATATTTGATCTGGCATCGAATGCTGTGTTGCAGCAGTGGGCTGGATCAGTGAAGGCGCCTACCTTAATGACCTGGCCAGGTGGCCCGGTAGTACAATCTAGCCAATGGATGACACATTTCAGCCAGCAGACATGATGAACAAGGCAGAAATCCCCGCTCCCAGACGCCTGCTCAGGGACGAGGCACTGGACTGGTTCGAGCGCAACGACGGTCCCCCGGTGGTCGGTTTTCGTTTCGACAGCCCGCAAGGGCTGGTCCGTGAAGTGGATTGGCATCATCACCAGCGCGCGCAGCTGATCTGCGTCGAGCGCGGCCTGCTGACCACCCGTACCTCGCACGGCACCTGGTCGCTGGCGCCGGGCTCGGCCGGCTGGATGCCACCGCTGGAGCCGCACACGGTCACCCTCGACGGCCCCCTGCGTGGCTGGGGCATGGCGCTGGCGGCTCCGGTCTGCGCCACCCTGCCCTCCGATCCCTGCGTGCTGGGCCTGTCCAAGCTGGCGCAGGCGCTCGCCGACCGCATCTGTGACTGGCCACCGGGCTACGACACCACCTCCGAACGCCAGCACATCATCGAGGTGCTGGTGGACGAGATCCGCACAGCGCCACGCCAGCGCATGCACCTGCCGATGCCGCATGACCGGCGCCTGCTGAAGATCGCCTCGCAGCTGCTGGCCGACCCGTCCGACGAACGCAGCCTGGCCGAATGGGCGCACTGGGCCGGCCTGTCACCGCGCAGCCTGACCCGCCACTTCCGCGACGAGACCACGCTCAGCTTCGCCCAGTGGCGGCAGCAGGCCCGGCTCTCCGAAGCCCTGCGCCAGTTGACCGATGGCCGCAGCGTCGCCGACATCGCCCACGCACTGGGCTTCAGCAGCGCCAGCGCCTTCGTCACCGTGTTCCGCCGCCACTTCGGGCTGCCACCGGGGCGCTACCTGGCGCGGGCCGGCCACGGCCTGGAAACCGGGCTGGACCCTGCGCGCGGCTTGGCATCCCCCGCCGCATCCGGATAATCACAGGATTGCGAGCGGCGACCGCCGTCGCCGCCTCCCGACATAGGTAACAACGCCGCATGACCGAACTTGCCCGCCCCGTGTTCCACGGATTCGAACAACTGCCGCTGCGCGAGTACGCCGAACGCGCCTACCTCGACTACTCGATGTACGTGGTCCTGGACCGTGCCCTGCCGTTCATCGGCGACGGCCTGAAGCCGGTGCAGCGCCGCATCATCTATTCGATGAGCGAGCTGGGCCTGAATGCCGCGTCCAAGCCGAAGAAGTCCGCGCGCACCGTCGGCGACGTCATCGGTAAATACCACCCGCACGGCGACAGCGCGTGCTACGAGGCGCTGGTGCTGATGGCGCAGCCGTTCTCGTACCGCTACCCGCTGATCGAGGGCCAGGGCAACTTCGGCTCCAGCGACGACCCGAAGTCGTTCGCGGCGATGCGTTACACCGAATCCAAGCTGACCCCGATCGCCGAAGTGCTGCTGGGCGAACTGGGCCAGGGCACCACCGACTGGGCACCGAACTTCGACGGCACCCTGCAGGAGCCGACCTGGATGCCGGCGCGGTTGCCGCACCTGCTGCTCAACGGCACCACCGGCATCGCCGTGGGCATGGCCACCGACGTGCCGCCGCACAATCTCAACGAGATCGTCAGCGCGCTGCTGCACCTGCTGGACAACCCCGACGCCACCGTGCGCGACCTGTGCGAACACGTGCAGGGCCCGGACTACCCGTCCAGCGCCGAGATCATCACTGCGGCCAATGACCTGCGCAACATCTACGAGACTGGCAACGGCAGCGTGCGTGCACGCGCGACCTTCACCAAGGAAGCCAGCAACATCGTGATCACGGCGCTGCCGTTCCAGGTGTCGCCGTCGAAGGTGATCGAGCAGATCGCCGCACAGATGCGCGCCAAGAAGCTGCCGTGGCTGGAAGACATCCGCGATGAATCCGACCACGCCAACCCGGTGCGCGTGGTGCTGGTGCCGCGTTCGAACAGGGTCGACGCCGACCAGCTGATGGGCCACCTGTTCGCCACTACGGACCTGGAGCGCAGCTACCGCGTCAACCTCAACGTGATCGGGCTGGACGGCCGTCCGCAGGTGAAGAACCTGAAGACGCTGCTCAGCGAATGGCTGACCTTCCGCAGCAACACCGTCACCCGCCGCCTGCAGCACCGCCTGCAGAAGGTCGAGCGCCGCCTGCACCTGCTGGAAGGCCTGCTGGTCGCCTTCCTCAACCTGGACGAGGTGATCCACATCATCCGTACCGAGGACGAACCGAAGGCGGCGCTGATCGCGCGCTTCGGACTGTCCGAGGAACAGGCCGAGTACATCCTGGAAACCAAGCTGAAGCAGCTGGCCCGCCTGGAAGAGATGAAGATCCGCGGCGAGCAGGAAGAGCTGGCCAAGGAGCGCGAGAAGATCCTCGGCATCCTCGACAGCAAAGCCAAGCTGAAGAAGCTGATCCGCGATGAACTGACCGCCGACGCCAGGAAGTTCGGCGACGCACGCCGTTCGCCGCTGGTGCAGCGCCAGGCGGCGCAGGCCATCGACGAGACCGAGCTGGTGCCGAGCGAACCGATGACCGTGGTGCTGTCGGAGAAGGGCTGGATCCGTGCCGCCAAGGGCCACGACGTCGATGCATCTGCCCTGTCCTACCGTGAAGGCGACGGACTGCAGGGCGCGGTGCGCGCACGCAGCACCCAGCAGGTCGCGTTCCTCGACAGCGAGGGCCGCGCCTACTCGACGCCGGTGCACACCCTGCCCTCCGCGCGTGGCAATGGTGAACCGCTGACCGGCCGCTTCTCGCCGGCACCGGGCACCAGCTTCGTGACCCTGGCCAGCGCCGAGCCGGACACCCGCTTCGTGCTGGCCTCCAGCCACGGTTATGGCTTCGTCACCCGCTTCGAGAACCTGATCGGCCGCAACAAGGCCGGCAAGGCGATGCTGAACCTGTCTGCAGGTTCGTCGGTGCTGACCCCGTCGGCAGTGGCCAACGTCGCCACCGACCGCATCGTTGCAGTGACCAGCTCCGGCAACCTGCTGGCGATCGCCGCCAACGACCTGCCGGAACTGGACAAGGGCAAGGGCAACAAGATCATCGAGATCCCGAAGGCCAAGCTCGCCACCGAACGCGTGGTCGCCATCGTGGCGATCAGCCCGGGGCAGACCCTGCAGGTCCGCGCCGGCCAGCGCACGATGGGGCTGAAGTTCAACGAGCTCGACGCCTACCTCGGCGCCCGCGCCACACGCGGCCACCTGCTGCCGCGCGGCTGGCAGAAGGTGGAAGGGTTGTCGGTGGAGTGAGGAGCACCGGGGTCGGATCCCTTTCCACCGGAAAGGGCTCTGACCCCGGACACCGCCCCTGGCAGGTGTCAACATTGGTTGACACGCATTACCCCGGTCCACGCCAACCTCGGTTGGCGATTTCCATCCCAATGGGATCAGAGCCGTTTTCGTCGAAAACGGATCTGACCCCGGACACGAAAAAGCCGGGGATTCCCCGGCTTTTTCGTTGTCGGCTGGCGGGCGGTGGAGCAGCTGGCGGGCGAAGGCTGGCTGGCGGTGCTCCGGTGCTGGCGGGCGACAGAACGCTGTGCTTCGTCTGGTAGAGCTGACTGTTAGTCGGCTGCCCTTTGGAGAGCGGCCGACTAACAGTCGGCCCTACCGGATCGGGGTGCCGGCTCAGTGCGCCGGGGCGCCGCTGCCGTCGATCTTGCTCAGCTGGTACAGCTCCAGGCCGATGCGCTTGATCAGGCCCAGCTGCTGTTCCAGCCACCAGGCGTGGTCTTCTTCGGTGTCCTTCAACTGCGCCAGCAGGATGTCGCGGCTCACGTAGTCGCCCTTCTCCTCGCACAGCTTCATGCCGGCGGCGAGATTGTTCCGAACGGCGTATTCAGTGTCGAGATCCTTCTGCAGCATCTCTTCGACGGTTTTGCCCGGCTCGGTGGCATGCGGGCGCATGTCCGGGTCGCCGCCCAGGAACAGGATCCGGCGCAGCAGCGCATCGGCGTGCTGGGTTTCCTCTTCCATCTCGTGGTTCAGGCGTTCGTAAAGTGCGAACAGGCCCTGATCCTCGTAGCGGCGGGAATGGATGAAGTACTGGTCGCGGGCAGCGAGCTCGCCACGCAGCAGTTCCTTCAGGCAGGCGATGACGTCCGGGTTGCCTTTCATGGGGGGGGCTCCTGTGAATCGATGTGGCATAGGGTGCCGCATTTCAGAATACGGTGATCTAATCGGAATCAGTCGCAGTTGCGCCTGCGGCTACAATCGGCCCACGAGTTCGGAAAGGACGTGCGATGCGACGTACATGGCGTTGGGTGCTGGGCGTATTGATCGCCATCGTCCTGGTCACCGCCCTGGTGCTGTGGCTGCTGCTGCGCGGCAGCCTGGCCGATCTGGACGGCGAGCATGCGTTGCCGGGACTGGCGAAGCCGGTCACCCTCGAACGCGATGCGCTGGGCGTGGTCACCATCACGGCCGGCAGCCAGGCCGACGCGATGCGCGCACTCGGCCGCATACACGCGCAGGAACGCTACTTCGAGATGGACCTGATGCGCCGCAGCGCCGCCGGCGAACTGTCCGCACTGTTCGGACCGAAGGCCATCGACGCCGACAAGCGCATGCGCGTGCACCGTTTGCGCGCACGCACCGAGGCACACATGGACGCTGCATTGGGCGACAACGGCGACGCCGTGCGCGCCTACGTGGACGGCGTCAACGAAGGCCTTGCCGACCTCTCCGTGCGGCCGTGGGCGTACCTGCTGCTGCGGCAGTCACCGCAGCCTTGGCAGGCCAGCGACAGCGTGCTGACCGGGCTGGCCATGTACGCCGACCTGCAGGATCCCGGCAACCAGACCGAGCTTGCGCTCAGCCGCATCCGCGCGGTGGTGCCGTCGGCGCTGTACGCACTGATCGCCCACGACGGCACTGAATGGGATGCACCGCTGTTCGGCGAACCGACCGGCAACGCCACGCTGCCCGATGCCAGCCAGCTGGACCTGCGCACGCTGAAGGGAAAACCGGGCACCGGGCAGGAAGAAGCCGACGCCGTCGGCAGCAACAACTTCGCGGTGGCCGGTGCGCTCACCGCCGACGGCCGCGCCATTGTTGCCGACGACATGCACCTGGGCCTGCGCGCACCCAGCCTGTGGTTCCGCGTGCGCCTGCGCTACCCCGACCCGCAGGCCGCTGGCGGCCAGGTCGACGTCACCGGCTTCTCGCTGCCGGGCCTTCCGGCCGTGATCGTCGGCAGCAACGGGCACGTCGCCTGGGGTTTCACCAACAGCTACATTGACACGGCGGACTACCGCACCGAACCAGCCAATGCCGCAGTGACGGTGCATGAAGAACGGATTGCGGTGGCCGGCCAGGCCGATGTGCGGTTCCCGGTACGCGAAACCGCCTGGGGACCGATCCTGCACACGCATGCCGATGGCAGCGGCGACGCGCTGCGCTGGGTCGACCAGCTGCCCGGTGCGGTGCGCCTGGACTTCGGTGACCTGGCCCGCGCCGGTGATCTGGACGCAGCCCTGCAGTTCGCCGACCACGCCGGCATTCCCGCACAGAACCTGGTGATCGGCGACCGCACCGGACGCATCGCCTGGCGCCTGATCGGCGCCCGCCCGGATCGCGGTCCGGGCTGCGCGCCGGCCGGCTTCAACGCCGCCCACAACCAGGACTGCGCCCCCTGGCCGATCCGCAGCGATGCCTCGCCGGCATTGATCGATCCCCCCAACCATCGCCTGTGGACCGCCAACGGCCGCGTCCTCGACGGCGAGGCGCTGGCTACCGTCGGCAATGGCGGTTATGACCTGGGTGCCCGTGCGCGGCAGATCCGCGACCTGCTGGCGATCCAGGAGCGCTTCGATGAACACGACCTGCTGGCGATCCAGCTCGACGATCGCGCGGTGTTCCTGCAGCGCTGGTGGGCGCTGCTGCACGACGTCATCGAACGCAGTGACGACCCTGCACTGAAGCGCTTGAAGGAGGCCAGCCATCAATGGGGCGGCCGTGCCTCGGCCAGCTCGGTCAGCTACCGGGTGGTGCGTGAGTTCCGTACGCAGGTGATGAACACACTGTCCGATGCACTGCTGGCACCGGCCAATGCGCAGCTGGGCGATGACTATCTGGAGCCGCGCCTGGCGCAGCTGGAAGGCGTGGCCTGGCCGATGCTGCAGCAGCGGCCGGCCAATCTGCTGCCACCGGCCTTCGACAGCTGGGATGCACTGCTGATCGACGCCGCACGCCGTACCGAAAGTGAGCTGACCAAGCAGGGACCGCTGGCCATACGCAGCTGGGGCGAACGCAACACCGCGGCGATCTGCCATCCCATCGCACGGGCGCTGCCGGACATCGCCAAACGCTGGCTGTGCATGCCGGCCGACCGCCTGCCCGGCGACCGCGACATGCCGCGCGTGCAGACGCCGAACTTCGGCGCTTCCGAGCGCATGGTGGTTTCACCGGGCCACGAGGCAGACGGCATCGTGCACATGCCCGGCGGCCAGAGTGGGCATCCACTGTCGCCCTACTGGGGTGCCGGCCACGAAGACTGGGTGCATGGCCGGCCGACGCCGTTCCTGCCCGGCAAGGCGCAGCACACCATGACGCTGGTGCCGGCACTACCGTTCAACGCTCAGCCCCTGCGCCGCTCGATCAGGTTCAACAGTGGCCCGGTCATCGCCGTTGTCACCAGCGCCATGATCACCAGCACCGCGAACAGCCGGTCACCGAGCAGGCCAAGTTCGTAACCCAGGTTGAGCACGATCAGCTCCATCAGGCCACGGGTGTTCATCAGTGCACCCAGCCGCCACGCCTCACGGGCGGGCATGCCGGCACTGCGTGCGGCACTGAAGGTGCCCAGCAGCTTGCCCGTCGTGGCTACCGCGATCACCACCACGCACAACAGGCCATCGCTGGCCTGCAGTGTATCGGCGCGCATGCGCAGGCCGGTCATGGCGAAGAACAGCGGCAGCAGCAGCGTCACCGCGAACGGTTCGACGCGCGCCATCAGCAGCTCGCGCAACTGCACATTGGACGACACCGCCACGCCCGCTGCGAACGCACCGAACAGCGCATGGATGCCGAGCATCTCGGTGACCAGGGCACTGGCCAGCGACAGCAGCAGGGTGCCCAACAGCCACCGCCCCTCACGGCCCGGCGCGATCTGCTGGCGGGCGAACCACGGCCTCACCAGCCCCAGCATCAGCGCCACGAACGCGACCACGCACAGCAGGTTGAGGCTGGCCGGCAGCCATCCGCTGGCCTGGGCGGCGGCCACGATCAGCGCCAGCAGGCACCACGCGGTGGCATCACCCAATGCAGCGCAGGCGATGGCGGTCTGACCCAGCGGGGTCTGCGTGATGCCGCGATCGGCAAGGATGCGCAGCAACACGGGGAAGGCGGTGATGCTCATCGAAATGCCGACGAACAGTGCGAATGCCGTGAAGCCCACCCCCTGTGGGCCGTGCTGCGGGTACAGCCAGATCGCCAGGGCGACGCCAAGCACGAACGGCACCGCGATGCCGGCATGGCTGACCGTAAAGGCGAAACGCCGGCGTCCACGCAGCGCCGCCAGGTCCAGCTCGGCACCGGCCACCAGCAGGAACATCAGCACACCCAACTGGCTGAGCATGCCCAGCGGGCCCAGCGAGCTGGGCGGGAACAGGGCTCCATGCAGCGGCGGCAACAGGCTGCCGAGCATCAATGGGCCCATCATCAGGCCGGCGGCCATCTCGCCGATCACCGCCGGTTGTCCAAAGTGCTTGAGCAGCGCGCCTGCGCCCTTGGCCACCAGCAGCAGCACCAGCAGCTGCAGCAGGAACAGGCCCAGCGGCGACGCCAGATGCTGCACCCAGGTGGCTTCAGCCGTGGCCGTGGCACGGGCAACAGCTTCGGGCGCCGCCGGCCCGGCATAACGGGCCAGCAGCACGCCGACCAGCAGCGGGACCCCGGCCCAGGCCAGGTAGCGCCATCCCCACTTCGTCGGTGGCACCTGGCCCCCGCTGTGTACGTCCATGAACATTCCCCAATGTGCAGGGGGGCGATCATACAAAAAGGGGACGGAGGGGATTAAGTCGTTGGTGGCACAAGCGCCCCGCCCCCCCTCCGGCCCCTTTTCGGGGCTTACGCCAGTGCCTGCTCGTGCACGCCAGCGATCGCACGCCCCGACGGATCTGCAGCAGCGGCGAAGCTGGCATCCCACGCGATCGCCGCTGGCGACGAGCAGGCGATGGACTTGCCACCCGGCACGGTCTCGGCGGCCGCCCGGCTCGGGAAGAACTGCTCGAACAGATGACGGTAGTAGTAGGCCTCCTTGGTCTGCGGCGGGTTGTGCGGGAAGCGCTTGTCGGCCGCTGCCAGCACACGGTCGCTCACCTGAGCTTCGGCATGCGCCTTCAGCCCATCGATCCAGCCATAGCCAACGCCATCGCTGAACTGCTCCTTCTGCCGCCACAGGATGCTGTCCGGCAGGTAGCCATCGAACGCCTCGCGCAGCACCGCCTTCTCGATGCGGCGGCTACCAAAGCCTGCACCGACCATCTTGTGCGCGGCGTCGAAGCGCATCGCCACATCGAGGAATTCGCGATCCAGGAACGGCACCCGCGGCTCCACACCCCAGGCCATCATCGACTTGTTGGCGCGCAGGCAGTCGTAGTTGTGCAGCGCGTCGAGCTTGCGCACCAGCTCGTCGTGGAACTCACGCGCATCCGGCGCCTTGTGGAAGTACAGGTAACCACCGAAGATCTCGTCGCTGCCCTCGCCGGAAAGCACCATCTTCACCCCCATGGCCTTGATCCGCCGTGCCAGCAGGAACATCGGCGTCGATGCGCGGATGGTGGTGACGTCGTAGGTCTCGATATGGCGGATCACTTCCGGCAGTGCATCAAGGCCCTCCTCGAAGGTGTACTCGAAGCCGTGATGCACGGTGCCCAGCGCTTCGGCGGCGATGGCGGCAGCGGCCAGATCGGGAGAGCCCTTCAAGCCGATCGCGAACGAGTGCAGGCGCGGCCACCAGGCTTCGGTCTGCCCCCCATCCTCGATGCGACGGCGTGCATAGCGCGCGGCCACCGCCGCCACCAGCGACGAGTCCAGGCCACCAGACAACAGCACGCCGTACGGCACATCGCTCATCAGCTGGCGTTCCACCGCATGCTCGAAGGCCTGGCGCAGTTCGGCCAGATCGGCCTGGCGACCCTGCACGTCAGCGTAGTCGCGCCACGGCTGCTGGTAGTAGCGCACCAGCTCACCACTGGCACTGTCGAAATAGTGGCCCGGCGGGAACTGCGCGACGTCGGCACAGGTATCGACCAGTGCCTTCATTTCCGAGGCGACGCGCAGGCGTCCCTGGGCATCGTGGCCCCAGTACAGCGGCACCACGCCGACCGGGTCGCGCGCCACCAGCACACGACCGGCACCACGGTCCCACAGCGCGAATGCGAAGATGCCATTGAGCTGCTCCAGCCACTGCGCCGGCGAAGCGCCCTGGCGGTACAGCGCATTGATCACTTCACAGTCCGAACCGGTCTGGAAGTCATAGGCGGTGGTCAGTGCGGCCTTCAGTTGCTGGTGGTTGTAGATCTCGCCGTTGACCGCCAGCGCCAGCTGGCCGTCGGCCGACAGCAGTGGTTGCGAGCCGCCGGCCGGGTCGACGATGGCCAACCGCTCGTGGACCAGCAGCGCGCCTTCGTCAAGATACACGCCGCTCCAGTCCGGGCCGCGGTGGCGCTGGCGCTGCGACAGTTCCAGCGCATGGCGGCGCAGGGCCGGAAGATCGTCACCGGCCTGCAGGCCGAAGATTCCGAAGATCGAACACATGGGGGAGCTCCTGTTGGGGGAATTTCACGGGTGGGAGGGTGTTCGACCGGCCATCCAGGCCCGGGTGGGGCTGCGCCCGGGCACAAAAAAAACCCGCATCGACCGATGCGGGTTTTCTGGTGTCCGGGCGTGTGTTGCTGTCTATCTACCCAGGGCGCAGTCCCGCATCGGCCGCGCACGATTATTCGCGCGCAGATTATTGCGGTTGTTGTTATTGACGGCGGTGGCCAGGCGGATCGACATGGCATCGACCCTACCCCGGTTTCCGGCACGGCGCAACCGTTGCGTTGGCAACCACTCCCCGCGCGCATAATGGCCCGCCGCGAAACGTGTAATGGAAATGCAACACCGCACTGGACGCAGAGCCGCGCTGGCCGCCCTGCTCTGCCTGGGCCTGGCCGCCTGCCAGACCCCGCCCCGTCCGTCGCCCCTGCCGCCGGCTCAGCTGCAGGGTCTGGAACAACGCGGCGCCGATGGCAGCTTCGAGGGTGCCTTTGATACCGCGCAGACCTTCGAGCGCTTCAACGATCCGCGCGCCATCGCCTACTACGAGCGCGCCGCAGCGGTCACGCCGTGGACCTTCCACAACACCAGGGCGGAAGAAGCACTGGGCAGGATCTGGATCTCCGGCACGCTGCGCCATGCCGACAGCCCCCACATCAACCCGGCACCGGTGCTGCGCGCGTCCTGGCGACGCGGTGAACGTGCCTATCTGGCGGCCGCCTACCACGGCAATCCCTATGCGTTCCACGAACTCGCCAAGGCCTATCGCCAGCAAGGCGACGCGCAGCAGGCACTGCGCTGGGACCTGCGCGGAATGATCTACGAGCGCTATCCGAGTTCATCGTCACGACTGCCGGATGCGGTCGCCGCACAGGGTGACACCGTGCATCCGCGGGTTGCGCAGATCCAGCGTCGCGCCGAGCGTGGCGATGCCGACGCACAGGTCGATCTGGGCGCGCTGCTGGAAAAGGGCGTAGGCCTGCCACGCGATCCGGCGCGTGCGCTGCAGCTGTACCAGCGCGCTGGCGAGAAAGGCAGTGTGTTCGGCAAGTACTTCGCCGGACTGCTGCTGGGCCGCGGCGCGCCCGGCGTGGAGAAGGACACCGACGCAGCCGCGCGCTGGTTCGCCAGGGCCGAAGCACAGCACTTCTACATGGCCGCGCCGAGTTACTGGAAGAAGGCGGTCGAGCCGCCGTTCTTCCTTTTTTCAGAATAGTAGAGATGTAGCTCCGGCGGGGGGCGTGCCGACCAACGATCGCCCCCCCCCCCTCCTCACACCAGCAGCCGCTCCACCAGCCGCTGGTACAGCCCGGGCAGTGCTTCCAGTTCGTCCACGCGCACGTTCTCGTCCACCTGGTGGATGCTGGCGTTGACCGGCCCCACTTCGATGCACTGCGCGCCCAATGGCGCGATGAAGCGGGCATCGGAGGTGCCGCCGCCGGTGCTTTCCTCCGGTGCACGGCCGATGTGCTCGGCCAGCACCGCACGCGCAGTGGCGCGCAGCGTGCCTTCCGGGGTGTAGAACGGTTCGCCGCTGCGATGCCACTTCAGCGTGTACTGCAGGGCATGCCGATCCAGCAGCGCGGTGATCTCCGCTTCCAGTTTCGGCGCATCCCAGTGCGGGTTGTAGCGGATGTTGAAATCCACCTCGAGCTCGCCGGGAATCACATTGTTGGCGCCCGTACCGGCATGGATGTTGGAGACCTGCAGGCTGGTCGGCGGGAAACTCTCGTAGCCGTCATCCCAGCGCCGTGCGCTCAGCTCGGCCAGGGCGGGCGCCGCCTGGTGGATCGGGTTGCGTGCCTTCTCCGGGTACGCCACATGGCCCTGTACGCCCTGCACCCGCAGCTTGGCCGACAGGCTGCCACGACGGCCCACGCGCAGCAGGTCACCGAGCGTCGCGGTCGACGACGGCTCGCCGGTGATGCACCAGTCGATGCGTTGGCCGCGCTCGGCGAACAGCCGTGCGACGTGGCGCACGCCATCGATGGCATCGCCCTCCTCGTCGCTGGTCAGCAGCACCGCCAGCGTGCCGGGATGATCGGGATGCGCGGCCACGAACTGCTCGGCCGCCACCACGAACGCCGCCACGCTGCCCTTCATGTCGGCGGTGCCACGGCCGTACAGCACGCCGTCACGGATCTGCGGCGTGAACGGGTCGCTGGCCCAGGCCTCGCGCGGCCCCGCCGGCACCACGTCGGTGTGGCCCAGCAGCACCAGCACCGGCGCGCCCTGGCCGTGGGTCGCCCACAGGTTGTCGACCTCGCCCAGCCGCAGGTGATCGCACTGGAACCCGGCCTGCTTCAGGCGTGCCGCCAGCAGTGCCTGGCAGCCGGCATCGTCCGGCGTCACCGAGGGCCGTGCGATCAGTTCGCAGGTCAGGTCGAGGACCGCGCTCATGCGTCACCCACGCCGAAGCGGGCCTTGAAGCCATTGTCACTGAAACCCTGGCTGACCGTGCCGTCGGCGGTGACCACCAGCGGGCGCTTGATCAGCTGCGGGTACTCGCGCAGCAGCAGCTTCCATTCCGCTTCGGAATCTGCGGCCTTGCGGTTGTCCGGCAGCTGCCGCCAGGTGGTTGAGGACCTGTTGACCATCGCGGCCAGGCCACCCAGCTGCTCAGCCCACGCCAGCAGTGTTTCCGGGCTCGGCTTGTTGTCGCGGTAGTCGACGAAGGTGTACGGCACGCCGAAGCGGTCCAGCCACTTGCTCGCCTTCTTGCAGGTATCGCAGTTCTTCAAACCGTAGACAGTGGTACTCATGGCCATCTGTGATGCTGGAAAACAGAGGCCCAGAATCTCACAACAGGCGCTCGGACACGACCCGGAACGGTACCCTTGGCAGCCGGAAGGCCAGCCCCTCGTGCAGCGCCACGTCCATCGCCTGCAGGCGCGGGCACTGCAGTTCGCCTTCCAGCTGCAGCGGCTGCAGGCTGTCGACATCCACCTGCAGTGCGATGCGGGTGCTGGCCCAGCGCCGGTCGCAGGTGCGCGCAATGGTCTCATCCTGGCAGGTCAGGAAGCGCAGCAGGGCCTGATGGCCCCCGAAGCCCCCCCGCCACGCCCCGTCCTCCCAGCCCGCAGCGGCCCGCCACTGCAGGTGCAGCGCAGGCGCACTCCCCTGCCCGCCTTCGATCAGGGTGTGCCCATCGCCATCGACGCGCACCACATGCTCGAAGCGCGTGGACAGGTGGGGCTGCATGGCATCGCTGAAAGCGCGCGCGCCGGCGACGAAGGCCAGCTGGTCCATCACGTTGCGATCGAACAGCACGACCGGGGTCCCGCCCGGATCATCGTCACGGCGCAGGTACCAGCGCCAGTTGCTCTGCCCTGGCGACGGCATCAGGCAGCGCAGCGGTCCCGCCAGCGCCGGCCCGAAGTGGCCATGGCGATAGCTGAGAACGGTGTAAGGCGTGCGTCCGGCATGGACCACGTAGTGATGGCCTGGTGGCGCTGGCGGGGCATGGCGCACATCGACCCACCAGCTCGCGTAGACCACGTCGCGCACGTCGCTGACCAGCACCGGCATCGGCCAGCGCCGCGACAGTGCCCGGCGCAACCGGATCCAGCGCGGAGCGTGCAGCAGGCGCGGCAGCATCCGTCCGAACGCGTTGTCGGACGGATGCCGGTAGATCGCGGACTGCGCCAGCTCCTCCGGCGCACTCACCTTCAGTCGGCCAGGCCGCGCAGCAGGTCGTTGACGCTGGTCTTGCTGCGGGTCTTGGCATCAACCTGCTTGACGATCACCGCGCAGTACAGCGAGTGGGTGCCGTCCTTGCTCGGCAGCGAGCCGGACACCACCACGCTGTACGGCGGGATGTAGCCGTAGCTGATCTCGCCGGTGGCGCGGTTGTAGATGCGGGTGCTCTGGCTGAGGAACACGCCCATGCCGATCACACTGTGGTGGCCCACCACCACGCCCTCCACCACTTCCGAACGCGCACCGATGAAGCAGTGGTCCTCGATGATGGTCGGGCTGGCCTGCAGCGGCTCCAGTACGCCGCCGATGCCGGCGCCGCCGGACAGGTGGCAGTGCTGGCCGATCTGGGCGCAGGAACCGACGGTGGCCCAGGTATCGACCATGGTGCCTTCGCCGACGTAGGCGCCGATGTTGGTGAAGCTCGGCATCAGCACTACATCCTTGCCGAAGTACGTGCCGCGGCGGGCGATCGCACCGGGCACAACGCGCACGCCGCCACGGCGGAACTTCGCTTCGTCATAGCCGGCGAAGCGCGATTCGACCTTGTCCCAGAACGGTGCCGGTCGTGCATCGACCACCGCCATGTCATTGACGCGGAAATACAGCAGCACGGCCTTCTTCAGCCACTCGTTGACCTTCCAGCCACCCTGGCCGTCCGGCTCGGCGACGCGGAATTCACCGCTCTCGAGACCGTCGATCACGCGGTTGACCAGCGGCTTGGTCGAGCCTTCCAGCTCATGCAGGGTCAACGTGGCGCGGCGCTCGAAGGCGCTTTCGATACCGAACTTGAGTTCTTCCACGCCGGGTGCCGACGGCTTGCGCAGCGACTTGCGGGCGATGGTTTCGGCGCGGACGGCTTCGGCGCTCTTGGCCGGGGCCGGCTTCTTCACAGCACGCTTGACCGCAGCCATTTTCTTCGCCGGGGCCTTCACCGCAGCGGCCTTCTTCGGCGCAGTGGCCTTCTTTGCGGCCGGTGCGGCTACAGCAGGTTTCCGGGCCGCTGCGCTCTTGGGGGTCGCAGCGGTCTTCTTGGCGGGCTTGGTGGCCATCAGGCGGGGTCTCCGGCGTTTCGATCAGGGTCCAGGCAGGCCAGCATTGCGTCATGCAGCTGCTGCCGGGCAGGTTCAGTCAGGGGGAGGTCGTGTTCGTCACTGATCACGAAGGTGTCTTCGGCGCGCTCGCCGAACGTGGCAATGCGCGCATCATGCACGCGCAGTCCCTGGTTGCGCAGCACGAACGCCACATCGGCCAGCAGGCCGGGACGGTCGGGAGCGACCAGGGCAAAACGGGTTGCGCCCGGTTCATCGCGGAACTCGATGCGCGGAGCGAAGCGGAAGTGCCGCAGTTGCCGCGGTACCACACGGCGCGACGGCCGCAGGCGCGCCAGGTCACCACTGAGTGCCTCGCGCAGCGCCGCCTCCAGGTTGGCACTGCTGCCATCGGCAAACGTGTCGGCCGGGTTCACTTCGAAGGTATCGAAGATGGTATCGGCCGGACCGTCCAGCACGCGTGCGCGGTGAATGCCATAGCCCTTGCGGTCCAGGGTCATCACGATCGCGGCGAACAGGCCGTCGCGGTCGGGCGAGTGCACGAATACTTCCAGCGCCGGGTCATCCACACTGATCCGGCGCACCTTCACCAGCGCCTGGCCCTGCTTCACCGGTACCAGCGCGGCTGCCTGCCAGGCCAGCTGCTCGGGGCGCAGACGAATGAAGCCCTCATCCGGCATCACCGCGAACTGGCGATCAATGGTGGCATCGTCGTAACCCTGCTCGCGCACCAGTGCGCGCACGCTGTCACGTGCCTCGGCCACGCGTTCGGCGGCCGGTACCGGATGCTCCAGCCCCTCGCGCAGCGCGCGCCGGGTGGCGAAGTACAGGTCGGCCAGCAGGCGGTCCTTCCAGGCATTCCACAGCTTCGGGCTGGTGCCGGCGATGTCGGCACAGGTCAGCAGGTACAGGTAGTCCAGGCGGTCGCGGCTGCCGACCAGAGTGGCGAAGCGATGGATCACCACCGGATCGGCGATGTCCTGCTTCTGCGCGGTCACCGACATGCGCAGATGCTGTTCGACCAGCCATGCCACCAGCTCGGTATCGGTGCCACTGAGCGCATGCGCCTGGCAGAACGCACGCGCGTCCACCGCACCCAGTTCCGAGTGGTCGCCGCCGCGGCCCTTGGCGATGTCATGGAACAGGCCAGCCAGCAGCAGCAGTTCCGGCTTGCACAGGCGTGGCCACACTTCGTGCGCGATCGAGAAGCGCTCGTCGGCACGGCTGCTGGCGAACTGGCCGATGTTGCGCAGGACCATCAGCGTGTGCTGGTCGACCGTATAGACATGGAACAGGTCGAACTGCATGCGCCCGCTGACCTGGGCAAACGCGGGGATCCACTGGCCAAGCACGCCCAGCCGCGCCATGCGCGAAAGCGTGTCGACCGGGCGCTGGCCGCGCAGCAGGGACAGGAACTGCTCGCGTGCATCGGCATCGGCCTGGTCGTAGGCCGGCAACAACGGCAGCGCTTCGGCCAGCGCGCGCGCGGTCAGCGAATGCAGGCCTCGCACCTGTGGATTGTTGGCCCAGCTGGAAAACAGGGCGAACACCTGGCCGATGTCACCGCGCGGCCAGTCGGCCTCGTTGGCGGCCAGGTAGCCGCGGCGCAGGGAGAAGCCCACGGTCAGCGGTTCCGGCTGGGCCTCGCCATCGAACTGTTCCTCGAAGCGCTGCAGCAGGCGGTCGCTGATCCGGCGCACCACCAGCGCGGCGCGGTAGAAGCCCTGCATCATTTTCTCGACACCGAGATTCTCGGCATCGTCTTCGAAGCCCAGGCGCGCGGCCAGGGTCTTCTGGTAATCGAAACGCAGGCGCTCTTCCGGGCGGCGCGCGACCAGGTGCAGGCCGAAGCGCAGCCGCGCCAGCACCGCACGCTCGCGCTTCAGCGCAGCCGCTTCGTCGGCACCCAGGTGGCCCAAGCCGACCAGCGCTTCCAGGTCGCGTACGCCGAAGGCGCGCAGCGCCATCCAGCCCAGCGTGTTGAGATCGCGCAGGCCGCCGGGACCATCCTTGAGATCCGGCTCCAGGTTGTCGGCAGTATCGCCGAAGCGCTGGTGGCGGTTGCGCAGCTCTTCCAGCTTGGCCAGGAAGAAGGCACGCGCCGGCCACAGCTCGCGGTCGTCGATGGCCTCGCGCAGCGCACGGCGCGCTGCATCATCAGCCAGGATCGGACGCGCCTCGATCAGCGCGGTCAGCACGGTCTGGTCAGCCGCCGCCTCGCGGCACTGCAATGCAGAACGCACCGCATGGCTGACCGCCAATCCGCAGTCCCACAGCAGCGCGAACAGGCGTGCCAATGCCGCTTCATGCGCCAGTTGTGCGGGCGGGTCGCCGAACACCAGCAGGTCGATGTCCGAACGCGGAAACAGTTCCCCCCGGCCATAGCCACCGACCGCGAACAGCGACAGGCCGCTGTCGGCCGGCAGGCAACGCTGCCAGGCTAGGCGGATCAGATGGTCGGCCGCGCGCGCCCGCAGCGCCAGCAGGCGCTCGATGTTGTCGCCCTGGTCGAAGCGGCGATACAGGCGCGCGTCGGCCTGCTGCAGCGCCTGGCGCGCGGCAGCAGCCCAGTCCGGGTCGTTGAGCGACGCGGCCGGCGTGTCCAGCAGCGAACTCGCCGGCAGCATCGTCAGGAGACCTGCGACTCGCCCGGCGACAGCGTCAGCACGTCGACGCCGGTCTCGGTGACCGCGACCATGTGCTCCCACTGCGCCGACAGCTTGCGGTCCTTGGTCACCACGGTCCAGCCATCCGGCAGCACCTTGTTGTAGCGGGTGCCCTCGTTGATCATCGGTTCGATGGTGAAGGTCATGCCGGGCTGCAGCACCAGGCCCTGGCCCGGGCGGCCGTAATGCACCACCTGCGGCTCGTCGTGGTAGACCTTGCCGATGCCGTGGCCGCAGTACTCGCGCACCACGCTGAAACGCTCGCCTTCGGCATAGCTCTGAATGGCATGGCCGATGTCGCCCAGGGTGGCCCCCGGGCGCACCGCGCGGATGCCGCGCCACATGGCTTCGTACGTGGTTTCCACCAGGCGGCGGGCCATCACCGACGGGGTGCCGACGAAGTACATGCGGCTGGTGTCGCCGTGCCAGCCGTCCTTGATGACGGTGACGTCGATATTGATGATGTCGCCATCCTTGAGCACCTTCCCTTCGCTGGGGATGCCGTGGCAGATGACATTGTTGACCGAGGTGCACACGGTCTTCGGGAAGCCGCGGTAGCCGACGTTGGCCGGAATCGCGCCCTGCACGTTCACGATGTGGTCGTGGCAGATGCGGTCCAGTTCCTCGGTGGTGACACCGGGCTTGACGTGGGGGGTGACGATGTCGAGCACTTCGCTGGCCAGGCGGCCGGCGATGCGCATCATCTCGATTTCCTGCGGGGTTTTCAGATTCACGCTCATGGCACCCATTATCGCCGATCCGGCCGCAATCTGAACGAACGCCACCCAACTGCCGATCCGGGTCATGCACGGTTCCGGCAAGGAAAGTGAAAGCGTGATGGCCTCCGCTCTTTCGTCTGCCTAATTATCACGGATTACAGACACTTACGCCTCCTAAGCTGGACCCACCGTCGTCCAAGCGGCACCGAACGTGCCGTCTTCGCCTTGTTCAACGGACCTTCGGGTCAGGGAGGTTGTTCATGCGATCCCCAGTTCGATCCCCGCTGGCATGGGCCGTGGCCGGGTTCCTGCTGTCCAGCCCGGCAATGGCCGCCGACACCACCACCTTCAATGTCACCCTGGTGGTCACCAAGGCCTGCACCATCACGGCGGCGGCCGCGACCAACGTGGACTTCGGCACCGCGGCATCAACCACCACCACGCCCACCCTGGGCCAGGGCACGGTAACCGCCCAGTGCTCGGCACTGACCCCGTACACGATCTCGCTGAATGCGGGCGCCAATGCCAGCACCGCCAATGACGTCACCACTCGGCGGATGAAGAACACCAATGCGGCGGTGACCGCCAACAACTACGTCGGCTACCAGCTCTACCAGGATGCCGCACATACCCTGGTCTGGGGCGCCACAACCGGCACCAACACCCAGGCCGGCATCGGCACCGGCCTGGCCGTGCCTTACATCGTCTACGGCCAGATCCTGAACCTGAGCACCAACAACCCGGCCGCCGGTAGCTACCTGGATACGGTTACCGCCACGATCACCTATTGATGGAGCACGCCCGCATGGCCGGATCCCGCCCGTGGCGCGCCACCGGCGTGGCGCTGCTCGCCCTGTACCTGCTCGCCATCGCGGCCGCCGGCGCTACCAGCCTGCAGGTGGCCCCGACCAGCCTGCAGCTGGAAGCCCGCCAGCGTGCCGGCGAATTGTGGCTGACCAACAGCGGCACCTCACCGGTGAAGCTGCAGGTACGCGTGTTCCGCTGGGTGCAGCAGGACGGCCAGGAACAGCTGCTGCCCACCGATGCGTTGATGGCCACTCCGCCGATGCAGGAACTGGCCGCCGGACAGCAGCAGCTGGTGCGGGTCATGCGTGCGGACAAGGAACCGCCAGCGGCACAGCAACATTACCGCCTGATCGTTGACGAGGTGCCCGACCTGGCCACCCGCGCGGGTGGCATGCAGTTCGTCCTGCGCTATTCGATCCCGGTGTTCGTGCAGCCCTCGGCCGGCACGCTGGCGCCGCAGCTGCAGGCCCGGCTGGTAAAGCTGGCGGACGGCCGCAACGGCGTCGAAGTAGCCAATTCGGGCAACAGTTACGCTCAGATCGCCGATCTCGCGCTGGGCAGCGCCACGCGCCCGCGCATCGTCCATCCCGGGCTGCTGGGCTACGTACTGCCCGGCCAGGTGATGCGCTGGCCGATCGAACGCACGGCGATCGACCGCGACAACGACCAGATCACGGCCAAGCTCAATGGCGAGTCGGAACAGACGCCACTGTCGCCCCCACCAGCTCGCTGAGGCGTTGATGGGCGCGCTGTTGGCTGCCCTGGCTCCCGCGGCGACCGAGGCCGCCGATGTGTCCGGCGTGGCCACGGCTGCTGATGTATCCGGCGTGTCGGCCGATGCGATCCTGCCCGCCCCCACCCCACTGACCGCCAGCCAGACGCTGTACCTGGATGTGTCGCTCAACAGCACGCCGCGCGGCCTGCTGCCGTTCACCGAGAACCGTGGCCGGCTGCAGGCCAGCCCCGAAGTGCTGCGCCAGCTCGGCTTCAACGCCAGCGGCGATGCACCGGTCTACCTGGACCAGATCAGCGGTGCGGTGGTGCGCTACGACGCCCACATGCAGACCTTGGCGCTGGACGTGCCACTGGACCAGCTGACACTGCCCACCACCGTGCTCAGCCGCCCGCAGACGCGCGCCCCCACCGGCAGCGCCTCGCCCGGCGTGCTGCTCAACTACGACGTCTACGGCAGCCGGGTGGACACGCTCGGCACCCTCAGCCTGAGCTCGGAGCTGCGCGTGTTCGGTATCGGCAATGGCACTTTCGAGAACACCGCCATCAGCCGCCGCTACCAGCAACCCGGCGATCGCCATTGGCGCGGCTCCAGCGTGCGCCTGGACACACGCTGGAGCCTGGATTTCCCCGATAGCGCAACGACCCTGGAGGTCGGCGATTTCTACAGTGGGTTCGTCGACTGGACCCGCCCCGTGCGCCTGGGTGGCCTGCAGATCGGCCGCAACTATGGCCTGCAGCCCTACCGCGTGCTGACGCCCACGCCGAGCTTCCTCGGCCAGGCCGTGGTGCCCTCCACGGTCGAGCTGTATGTCGATGGCCTGCGCCAGTACAGCGGGCAGGTGCCGGTCGGTCCCTTCCAGCTCGCAGCACAGCCCGGCATCAGCGGCACCGGCAACGCGCAGGTGGTGGTGACCGACGCATTCGGACGCATGCAGACGCTGGACTTCAGCTTCTACGGCACCCAGCAGCTGCTGGCCAAGGGCCTGTCGGACTGGTCGGTCGGC
>NZ_JAOCGL010000068.1:0-22308 GCF_029842485.1 Stenotrophomonas sp. GD03777 | reverse complement strand
GCGCTGATGCGCCACTTCTACGGCGAGTCATTGCCACCGGAAGACGGCGATGGCATGCCGGCATCCACGCCGAAGCCGCCGCCGCTGCCGTGACCACGCGCGTGCCACTGCCGCCACCGATGCTGCCGGATACGGTCGATGTCGCTGCGCTGGCCGACTATGGTGCGCCGTTGCTGCAGGCGCTGGCGCGGCGCGAAGCGCCGTTGCCACCGGATGCGGGCGAGCGCCTGGTGGCTGCGCTTGCGCGCATCGCGCTGGCTCTGCAGGCCGGCAACCCGGCGCAGATCCGGCAGCAGGAAGGCTGGTGGGGACGGCTGCTGGGGCGCGATGTCGCTCGCGAAGCAGAAGGGCACGCGCTGCAGTCGCAGCTGGGCGTACTGGCCCTGCAGGCGCGTGAGCAGGCCCAGCACCTGCAGCAGCACATGCAGCTGCGGGCCATGGCCATCGTTGAGCATTCCGCGGCGGCCGCGGCGCTGGACGGCTGGGCCGAACTGGCTGCGTCGCGGCTGACGACGCTGGATAGCGCCGGTCAGGCCGCGCTGTCGCATCGGCTGGACCATCTTCGCCGGCTGGCCTCGCTGCGCCGCCTGGAAGCCGGTCAATGGCAGCTGCTGCAGGACCAGGACAACATGCTGCTGCAACGCTTCGCGCGCATCCATGACGTGCTGCTGCCGGCCTGGCGGCAGGCTGCAGTGGCGGGCCAGGCCGCTGCGGGCGCTGCGTTGGCTGGCAAGGCTGCCACGTTGCACGCACAGATCGATGACGAGGTGGCCGCGGCTCAGGCTAGACTGCCTTGAGCCGGCCGCCGCTGCCGCTTACCCAACTGCAAGGAGACTGCCCGATGACCCAGGACAGCCAGACCCCCGGTGCCCTCGTACCCGGCACGACCACCGCCACTGCGCTCGACGAAGGTGCACTGCAGGCGCTTGGGCTGGTCCGCGAGGATCTACCGCGCATCGCCGAGATCCGTCTGGAACTGGACGATCTGCGCCCGGGCAACCTGCAGGTGTTCGGCCGCGAGGCGGCCACGCGCACCGCCGCGTTCTCCAGCCAGTTGCTGGACCAGGTGCGCAATCGTGACCTGGATGCCAGTGGCGAGAAGCTGGGCGAGGTGGTGCGCATCGCGCGCAGCCTGAAGCTGGATGGCTTCGCCCAGCGTTCGAAGGTGCCGGTGATCGGTGGCCTGATCGACCGCATGCGCGCCTCCAAGGGCGAGCTGGTGCAGAAGTTCAGCGACACCAACGCGCAGATCGAACAGCTGCTGGCCGACGTCGGCGTGCAGCAGGCGTTGATGGGCAAGCGCGTGGGCGAGTTCGACCGCATGCACGATATCGTCCGCGAAGAACGTCGTGCGCTCGGCCTGTATGCGGCAGCGGGCAAGCAGCGGCTGGCCGAACTGCAGGCCGAACAGCTGGCCGGGCAGGCCAGCGAGGACCCCCAGCAGCGCATCCGCCAGGGCGAGATCGACAATGCGATCCGGTTGATCGAGAAGCGCGTGTCCGACCTGCAGCTGATGCAGCACGCCGCCGATCAGTCGCTGCCGATGATCCGCCTGATCCAGGCCAACGCTCTGCAGCTGATCGAGAAGTTCAACACCGTCCGCGACATCACCATTCCGTCGTGGAAGCGCCAGTTCGCCATCCAGCTCTCGCTGGGCGAACAGAAGGCTGCGGTCGAACTGTCCACGGCCATCGATGACGCCACCAACGAACTGATGCGCCGCAATGCCGACCTGCTGCGCCAGGCCTCGGTGGATACCGCGCGCAGCAACCAGCGCGGCGTGATCGACGTGGCCACGCTGCGCCATGTGCACGACCAGCTGATCGCCACGGTGGAAGAAGTGCGCAGCATCCATCGCGAAGGGATGCAGCAGCGGCAGCAGGCCGAAGTCGAGCTGTCGCGCCTGCGCGAAGACCTGCAGCAGCGCCTGGCCACACCGACCGCCAGCTGAAAAAAGGGGACGGAGGGAACTAAGTCGTTTGTGCCACTTGCGACTTAATTCCCTCCGTCCCCTTTTTGTTGTCAGCGGAGTTGCTGGCCCAGCCAGTCGGCGAGCGCATCCACGCGCGCATCAGGTGGTCCGTCCGGTCGCGCCAGCACCCAGAAACCACCGGTGGCGGCAAACCCCCACGGCGCGACCAGTCGCCCGGCGGCCAGGTCCTCGGCCACCAGTGGCTCGGGTGCGATCGCCGGGCCCAGCCCGGCCACCGCTGCCTCCAGCAGGTAGTACAGATGCTCGAAGGCCGTACCCAGCTGCAGCTTCGCGGGGTCCAGAGCGTGCGCCTGCGCCCACGCCGGCCACGCCTGCGGCCGTGAGCTGGTGTGCAGCAGCGTTTCCTGCAGCAGCGCCGAGGGCGGTACATGCCGCAGTCGCTGCGCGGCCGGATGCGAGGGGGCCACCACCACGCCGACCCGTTCCGGGGCCAGCTCACGCACCTGCCAGCCGCGGGGCCACGGCCCCTGCGCCAGCAGCAATACCGCATCCAGTGCCGCCTGTGCCTCGGTGAAGCTGCCATCCAGCGCTGACCATTGCAGGCGCACGCCGGGCAGGGCGGCCTGCAGCGCAGGCAGGCGCGGGATCATCCAGCGCGCCAGCACGCTGCCGCTACAGCCCAGTACCAGCGCCGGGGCCGCCGCCGGCCGCCGCAGTTCGCGCACGCAGTCTTCGATGCCGCCGAAGGCCTCGCTGCACGCTGCCTGCAGCCGCGTGCCCGCAGCGGTCAGGCGCAGGCCGCGACCGGCACGCTGGAACAGCGCCAGGCCGAGATGGTCTTCCAGCAGCTTCAGCTGGCGGCTGACCGCACCGTGGGTGACATGCAGGTCGTGTGCGGCGCGGCCAACGCCGCCGAGACGGGCGGTGGCCTCGAACGCACGCAGCGCATTGAGCGGCGGCAGCAGGGAACGGCTCATGTGAGATTTCCTGACGATATGCGCCAGATAATATCCATTTTC
Organism: Stenotrophomonas sp. GD03777; assembly: GCF_029842485.1. Classification (NCBI taxonomy): domain Bacteria; kingdom Pseudomonadati; phylum Pseudomonadota; class Gammaproteobacteria; order Lysobacterales; family Lysobacteraceae; genus Stenotrophomonas; species Stenotrophomonas sp. GD03777. The sequence continues at coordinate 19,356 of NZ_JAOCGL010000068.1, read as the reverse complement.
CGGTCAAGACCCGTGCGCTAGAGTATCCACCTGTCTCGAACCAGCGGTCGCTTCCATGTCTGCCTCCCCCATTGCCGACTACCACGCCTTCCCGGATGCCCAGGGCCATTTCGGCCGCTACGGCGGCAGCTTTGTTGCCGAAACCCTGGTGGGTCCGCTGCAGGAACTGGCCCAGGCGTATGACCAGGCCCGTCAGGACCCGGCATTCCAGGCTGCCTACGACCGCGACCTGGCCCATTACGTGGGCCGGCCGAGCCCGATCTACCATGCCCAGCGCCTGAGCGACCATGTCGGCGGCGCGCAGATCCTGCTCAAGCGTGAAGACCTGAACCACACCGGCGCGCACAAGATCAACAACACCATCGGCCAGGCGCTGCTGGCCGCGCGGATGGGCAAGAAGCGCATCATCGCCGAGACCGGTGCCGGCCAGCACGGTGTTGCCAGTGCCACCGTTGCCGCCCGCCTGGGCCTGGAATGCGTGGTGTACATGGGCGCCACCGACATCGAGCGGCAGAAGATCAACGTCTACCGAATGAAGCTGCTGGGCGCGACGGTGGTGCCGGTCACCTCCGGCTCGGCCACCCTGAAGGACGCGCTCAACGAAGCGATGCGCGACTGGGTGACCAACGTGCAGGACACCTTCTACATCATCGGCACCGTGGCCGGCCCGGATCCGTATCCGCGCATGGTCCGTGACTTCAACGCCATCGTTGGCCGCGAGGCGCGCGAGCAGATGCTGGCCGAGTATGGCCGCCTGCCCGATGCGATCACCGCCTGCGTCGGCGGCGGCAGCAACGCCATCGGCCTGTTCCACGCCTTCCTCAACGATCGCCAGGTCGAGATCGTCGGCGCCGAAGCCGCCGGCGACGGCATCGGCACCGGCCGCCACGCCGCATCGATCGCCGCCGGTCGGCCGGGCGTGCTGCATGGCAACCGCACCTATGTGCTGTGCGACGACGACGGCCAGATCATCGAGACCCACTCGGTGTCGGCCGGCCTGGACTATCCGGGCGTCGGCCCGGAGCATGCTTTCCTGGCCGATACCGGCCGTGCGCGCTACCTCGGCATCACCGATGAAGAAGCGCTGCAGGCCTTCCACCTGCTGGCGCATACCGAGGGTATCCTGCCGGCACTGGAGTCCAGCCACGCACTGGCACAGGCGATCAAGCTGGCGCGTGAGCGTCCGCGTGACCAGATCGTGCTGTGCAACCTGTCCGGCCGTGGCGACAAGGACGTGCACACCATCGCCGCGCGCGAAGGGCTGGTGCTGTGAGCGCGCTGCTGCGGAACAGCGGGGTGCTTCTGCTGGTGCTGGGCCTGGCCGCGTGCCAGCCGCCGGAACCGCCAGTGCTTGCGCCGGCTGCCAAAGCCACCGCGCAGCCCGCACAGCAGCCGGCCGCCAACGATGACCTCGACCCGATGGCGCGTACGCCGATCGTCGATCCGCCGTCTGCGGAAGAGAGCAACGGCGACAACGCCCCCGCCGTCGCCTCGGTGGCACTGGACCATGCCGGCGAAGTGCTGGTCGGCCAGCACATGGGGGACCTGAAGTCACTGGGGCCCTGGAAGGCACAGGGCGCGAAAGAGTTCTTCGAAGGCGACTGCGAGTACTACGACGGCAGGGGGTTGCCGCCGGGCGTGTCGATGATGACCGACGACGACCGCGTGGTCCGTTTTGATCTGAAGCCGGGCGACGACCCGGAGCTGCCGGTTGAACAGCCCGGTCCATTCGGCCTGCGCATCGGCATGACCCGTGCCCAGGCCATGGCACAGTTCCCGAAGCCGCCGGTATCCAGCCCGCATGCCTACGACGGTGACCAGGGCGAGTACCTCACCTGGCAGGACCCGGGTTCGGATCTGGGCATCCGCCTGGAACTGTTTGAAGGGAAGGTCACCCGGATGTACTGGGGAACCAGCGATGCGATTGAACTGATTGAAGGATGTGCCTGAAATGCCCGTATCCCGACTCGATGCCTGTTTCCTGCGTCTGCGCGAACAGCAGCGCAAGGCGCTGATTCCCTTCGTCACCGCCGGTGATCCCTCGCTGGAGGCGACCGTGCCGGTCATGCACGCACTGGTCGAGGCCGGCGCCGACGTGATCGAACTGGGCGTGCCGTTTTCCGACCCGATGGCCGATGGCCCGACCATCCAGCGCAGCTCCGAGCGCGCGCTGGCGCGCGGCGCCGGCAGCCGCTACGTCCTGCAGGCCGTGGCGCAGTTCCGCGAACGCGATGCGCAGACCCCCGTGGTGCTGATGGGCTACCTCAACCCGGTGGAGATCCATGGCTACGCGGCCTTCGCCAAGGCCGCCGTCGACGCCGGCGTGGACGGTGTGCTGCTGGTCGATCTGCCGCCGGAAGAAGCGGGCGACGCCCAGCAGGCGTTCGACGCAGCCGGCCTTGCGCTGGTCCTGCTGGCGTCGCCGACCACCAGCGAGGCGCGAGCCGACAAGCTGCTGGCGCTGGCCCGTGGCTATCTCTACTACGTCAGCTTTGCCGGTGTCACCGGCGCGTCCGAGCGCCTGGACAGCGATGCCGCCAGTACCCGCCTGCAGGCGTTGCGCGCGCGCGCATCGGTGCCGGTGGTGGCGGGCTTCGGTATCAAGGATGCCGCCAGTGCCGCGGCCATGGCCCGCCAGGCCGATGGCGTGGTGGTCGGAAGCGCGCTGGTGGCGGCGCTGGCAGAAGCGGGTTCGGCGGAAGACGCGGTGCAGCGCGCCCGGGCCTTCCTCGCCCCGCTGCGGCAGGCGCTGGACGCGTAACAGGACTGCCGGCCGCTGGCCGGCCTCCTCCTGATGGCTCGCGTGCAAGGGCTGCCGGCCAGCGGCGGGTACCGCCCAGCACCTAAACGTACGTCCCAGCATGGTTTTTTCCGGCTGCCCCGCGGCTGGGAAGGGGGTGCACGGGCGGGGAAAGCGGAGCTAGACTGTCCGCCTTTGCGGCCCCTGGGCCGCCCTGAACGGAAGTGTCCTCCCGCATGAGTTGGCTCAGCAAGTTGATGCCGTCCGGCATCCGCACCGACAACACCCCCAGCAAGAAGCGCAGTGTCCCCGAGGGCCTGTGGGAAAAGTGCAGCAACTGCGGCAGCGCGTTGTACCGTCCGGAACTGGAAGAGAACCTGGAAGTCTGCCCGAAGTGCGGCCATCACATGGCGATCCGCGCGCGCGCGCGCCTGGCCGCCCTGTTCGACGCCGACAGCACCACCGAGATCGGTGCGCGCCTGGGGCCGACCGACCTGCTCAAGTTCAAGGACCAGAAGAAGTACAGCGAGCGCATCAAGATCGCGCAGAAGAACACCGGCGAGTACGACGCGCTGATCGCCATGCGCGGCCTGCTCAAGGGCCGTGCGCTGGTGGCATCGTCCTTCGACTTCGCCTTCATGGGCGGCTCGATGGGCTCGGTGGTCGGCGAGCGTTTCGCACTGGCCGCAGAAACCGCGGTCGAGATCGGTGCGCCCTACGTGTGCTTCTCGCAGAGCGGTGGCGCACGCATGCAGGAAGGCCTGTTCTCGCTGATGCAGATGGCCAAGACCTCGGCCGCGCTGGGCAAGCTGCGTGAAGCCGGGCTGCCGTACATCTCGGTGCTGACCCATCCGACCACCGGTGGTGTCTCGGCCTCCTTTGCGATGCTGGGCGACATCAACATCGCCGAACCGCAGGCGCTGATCGGCTTCGCCGGCCCGCGCGTGATCGAGCAGACCGTGCGCGAGAAGCTGCCGGAAGGCTTCCAGCGCTCGGAGTTCCTGCTGGAGCACGGTGCCATCGACCAGATCTGCGACCGCCGCGAGCTGCGTGACCGCCTGTCCGACCTGCTGGCGATGCTGGGCCGTCAGCCGGCGCCGGAGGTGGCATGATGGGAGGCCGCAAGTACTTCGGTACTGATGGCATCCGTGGCCGGGTCGGCCAGGGCGTGATCTCGGCCGACTTCGTGCTGCGCCTGGGCAACGCCCTGGGCCGTGTGCTGGTCGCCCAGCGCGGCCAGGACGGGCGCCGGCCGATTGTGGTGATCGGCAAGGACACCCGCATTTCCGGCTACATGTTCGAGGCGGCACTGGAAGCCGGCCTGGTGGCCGCCGGTGCCGACGTGCAGCTGCTGGGGCCGATGCCGACTCCGGCGGTGGCGTTCCTGACCCGTACGCTGGGCGTGGATGCCGGCATCGTCATCAGCGCCTCGCACAACCCGCACTACGACAACGGCATCAAGTTCTTCTCCGCCCAGGGCGAGAAGCTCGACGATGCCACCGAGCTTGCCCTCGAAGCGGCGCTGGACGTTCCGTTCACCACCGTCGAATCGGAGAAGCTGGGCAAGGCATCGCGTGGCCGCGAGGCGGTCGGCCGCTACATCGAGTTCTGCAAGGCCAGCGTGCCGCGCGCGTTCGACCTGCGTGGCGTACGCCTGGTGCTGGACTGCGCGCACGGCGCCACCTACCAGATCGCACCGCTGCTGTTCCGCGAGCTGGGTGCCGAGGTGATCGGCATTGGCGCCGAGCCCAACGGCGTCAACATCAACGCCGGCGTGGGCTCCACCCATATCGACAATCTCGCGGCCAAGGTCCGCGAAACCCGCGCTGATCTCGGCATTGCCTTCGACGGCGACGGCGACCGCGTGCTGATGGCCGACGACCAGGGCAACCCGGTCGACGGCGATGACCTGCTTTACATCCTGGCCCGCGCATGGAAAGCCGAAGGCCGCCTGCGCGGCCCGGTGGTCGGCACGCTGATGAGCAACTACGGCGTGGAGAAGGCCTTCGCCGATCTGCAGATTCCGTTCGTGCGCAGCAACGTCGGTGATCGCTATGTGCACCAGGCGCTGATCGAAGGCGGTGGGGTGCTCGGCGGCGAAGCCTCCGGCCACCTGCTGTGCCTGGATCGGGCCACCACCGGTGACGGCATCGTCAGTGCGCTGCAGGTGCTGGTGGCGTTGCGCAACAGCGGGCAGACCCTGCGCCAGGCATTGAAGGGACTGGTGCGGGTGCCGCAGAAGACGGTCAACGTGCGGCTGGGCAATGTCTCGGCCAAGGCAACGGTGCAGGCCGACAGTGTGCAGGCCGCGCTGGCCGACGCGCAGCAGTCGGTGGCCGGCCGTGGCCGTGCGTTCCTGCGCCCGTCCGGTACCGAGCCGGTGGTGCGTGTCACGGTCGAGGCCGATGATGCAACGCTGATGCAGGACACGCTGGACCGCCTGTCCGCGGCGGTCCGTGAAGCCGCCGCCTGAGGCCGCTGCACATCAGCCCAACGAAAACGCCCCGGAATGCCGGGGCGTTTTCGTTGAAGGGGCAAGGCGTTGGGCTGCCTACGGCCCCGGCACCATCTTCTTCTGGCGTGCCTTGAAGCCATTGAACAGCGGTGCGATCAGCGGGTTGTAGCTCTGTGCGATGCGTTTTCGCAGCCAGCTGGCCGGGCGGTTGCGGATCGCGAAGCGGTAGATGCGTTCCGGATCGCCGCCGACCACGTTGCGGCCGAACGGGTGGGTGGTGTGCAGGTAGCGGAAGCCGTGCTCGCGCGCCACCTCGATGTGGTCCTGGTCGAAATCGCCGTAAGGCCAGCACAGCGTATCGGACACCTCGCCGAGCTTGTCCCGCAGGACTTCGCGCGAGACTGCCAGATCGTGGCTCAGGCCCGCACGGCGCTGTGCGCGGTCCAGGTCGTCGCGGCGCAGCCAGCGGGTGTGGGTATGGGTGTGGCAATGCACTTCGAAGGTGCCGGCGGCGATGGCCGCGCGCGCTTCGCTCCAGCGCATCATCACGTCGTCGCTGCGGTTCTGCTGGTAGATCGCCGCTTCGCAGCCGCGGTGGTCCGGCGTGGCAGGCAGCACTGCCCCGGCAAGCCCCGCGTGGGGCCGCTCCGGGCCTTCACCCATCCAGCCGGTGACCACGAACACCACTGCGTGCATGCCGTACTTCTGCAGGATCGGGTGCGCATACACCCAGTTGTCCAGGTAGCCATCGTCGAAGGTGATCACGATCGACTTGCGCGGCACCGGCTTGCCGGCCAGGAAGCCGGCGTACTGGTCCAGTGTCAGCGAAGTCCAGCCGTTGCCGGCCAACCAGGCGATCTGGCTTTCGAAATTTTCCGGTGACACGGTGATCATGCCCGGCGACGGACTGACGTGGTGGTGCATCAGCACCGGTACGGTTCGGGCATCAGCCATGTCCCAGCTCCTTCAGCCACTGGCGGTAATAGTATTCGGTGGTCTCACCGTGGCCGTCGGGAGTGAACCGGTGCGCGCTGCGCATCCAGTCCCAGCCCGCGCGGCCCATCTGCCGCCGCCGTTCCGGATCGTCCACCAGCAGGCGCAGGGCGCCTGTCAGGGCTGCATTGTCGCCCAGCCGGGTGAGGATCGCATTGCTGCCATCGACCACCATTTCCGGCACGCCACCCACGCGCGTGGCCACGATCGGCACCCCGACATAGGCGGCCTCCAGGAAGACGGTACCGGCCGCTTCCTTGTGCGAAGCCAGCGCGAAGATGTCGAAGCCGGCCATCAGCCGGCACGCGCCGTCACGATAGCCGAGCAGGTGGACCTGCTGCTGCAGCCCGTGCTCGTCGCGCAGCGCCTGCAGTCGATCCATGACCGGCTGGCCATCGCCGACCACCACCAGGTGCAGGTTCGGGTGCGTCTTGCACAGCGGCACCATCGCCTGCAGCAGGTCGGCGTGGCCCTTGGGTTCGCGCAGCACCGCCACGCAACCGACCACGATGTCCTGTTCGCCGAAGCCGAGCTCGGCGCGCACTTCCGCGCGTACCTCCTGCAGGCATTGCCAGGGGTCGTCCTTGCGGATCTCGCTCCAGCGCGGCGGGACCGCGATGGGCGGCACGATACCGATGTGTTCGGCCGGAATGCCGCGCTCGGCCAGCAACTGCTTGACGAAGCTGCTGACGGTCAGCACCCGGTGCGGCAGGCCGGTATAGGTCAGCAGCGAGTTGACCGGGCTCATCAGGTGGCGCGAGCGCACCACCAGCGGCGTGCCGCCCAGGCGTGCGCCGGCGGCGGCGATCAGCGCGTCACGGCGGCTGGTGGTGTTGACCACGTCATAGCGTTCGCGGCGCACCAGGCGCGAGACCGACCAGATGCCGCGCAGCAGACGCAGCAGGCCGCCCATGCGCAGGGTGTGCACGGTGAAACCGTCGTCGTGTGCCAGCTTGGCCAGTCGCGCTTCGGGTTGGCACAGCAGCGCCACCTCGTGGCCACGCGCGCGCATCACCTGCATGTGGCGGAAGATGTAGATCTCCTGTCCGCCCATTCCCTTGGCGGCTTCGGTGTGCAGGATGCGCAGCGGACGGTTCATGCGGGATCGATCCTTGAAGGTCAACGATTGCGGAAGCGGGTCAACGCTTCCCATGCAGTGCGTACGGCAGCCGCATCAGGGGCCTGCTGGGGCAGCGGGAGGTAGTGCCGGTCCAGCGCTGTGGCGTTGCCGAACTTGTCGAACACGTAGATCGCGTCGCCATGGCGTATCGCGCGCTGCGACCAGCTTTCGACCACCAGCGCACGCGGGCCCTGCGGTTCGGCCAGCAGGTCCTGGCCGGTGCTGTAATCGGTCAGTGCGTTCTCGCAACCCAGCGCGTGGCGCATCAGTGTCGGTACCCAGTCTTCGTGCGAGCTGGTGCGGGCGTCGCGGCCAGCGGCCCTGCCTGGCCAATGCAGCACGAACGGGACCTGCAGCTGGTAGTCGGAGAAGTTGCCGTTGTGGCCCCAATAGTTCAGCTTGAGGTCGTTGAACTCTTCGGCATGGTCGCCGGTGACCAGCACGATGGTGTCCTCGGCCAGGCCCTGTGCGCGAAGGTCGTCCAGCAGCGAGCCGATCAGGCTGTCTGCGTAGTGCACGGCGGTGCGGTAGCGGTTGAGTTCCGGCGTCGGGTCGTGCTCCGGGCCGAATTTGAGGAAGTCGATGTCCGCAGCCATCGGCGTCGCCACGGGCGGGTAACCATCGGGCATGTGGTAGGGCGCGTGGGTGGAGTCGAGGAACACGAAGCCGAACCACGGGCGCTGCGCCGCCTGGCTGGCGCGGATGTCCTGCTGCAGTGCACTGATGATCGCGCGGTCGCGGCCGTCGGACTTCAGTGCCGATGAACCCTGGTGCAGCTGGTCGCGCACATCGGCGAAAGCCGTGCGATCGAACTCCGGGCTGTACAACGGCGCACTGCCGTACAGGTGCAGGTCGTAGCCCTGCTGGCCCAGCACCTGGAACAGCTGCGAGCCGCGCTGCTCGTCGAGCATGCTTGGCCAGTAGCCACCGGGCAGGCCGTACAGCAGCCCGAACAGGCCGTAGCGGGTGGCATTGCCGGTGCTGAAGTGCTGGTCGAACACGCGCGCGTCCTGCGCCAGCGCCGACGTGTTGGGCATCAGCTGCGGTGTCAGCACGTCCTGGCGCAGCGATTCCAGCACCACCATCAGCACATTGGGACGATGCGGGTTCTGGCAGCGCAGCGGGTGCAGTGGGTACTGCAGCTGCGCATGGCGCGGGTCGGGCAGGCCGGCCTGCTGCTGGCTGACCACGCCCAGGCGCCGCATGAAGCTCTTGGCGGTGATCGGTTGCGCCCACGGCAGGTAGTTCCACTGCGCGATCACATCGCGGTCGCCGCGGGCGTCGTAGTAGGCGGTGGCCACCTGGCCGCCGGCCATCAGAAGCGCGACCGCTGCCCACGCCTGCAGCACCCGTCGCCGGCGCGGCACTGCCGGCAGCAGCTTCCAGCACGCCCAGGCCAGCAGGCCTTCGGCGGCGAAGACCGCGGCGACCAGCAGCGCGACCTGCAGCCAGGTCTTCCAGGACAGGGCGACCTGGTCCTGCAGGGCGCCGCCGAACACCATGTTCACGACCATGGCGTTGAGGTGGAAGCGGTACAGGGTGAACACCTTGGCGTCGACGAGCAGCAGGCACAGCCACAGGCCCTGCAGGAGAACGGCGCTGATGCTCAGCGTACGGGCAGTGCGTGGCCACAGCCCCAGCAGCAACGGCAGCAGGCCGGCCAGCGCGCCGAACGCGAGCAGGTGGCCGGGCAGGGCGATCGCGAGGTAGGCCAGGCCCGCGCTGCCGCCTGGATTGTCCCGCAGCGGCACGTTGCCCAGTGCGATCGCCGCAGCCAGGACCGCATTGCCGGCGACGAACAGCGACCACCAGGCCAGCCGGCGCCAACGCCGGGTGGAACCTTCAAGGGCGGGTGCGGCAGGGGCGGCTGCAGACATGGCGAAGCGGATTCAGGGAGCGGGGAAAAGGTCGGGCCCCACGTGACGGAAGCGTTAATCCGCGCGCGGGTCGCGCATTGTATCGGTTTGTTTCTTCGTATCGAGTGGCGTCCCCCGGGCGATCTGTCACAATGTTCAGGCGGGCCATGAATGCGCTGGCCCCCCAGACCCAATGACAAGCCAGGAACCGCTGTGAGCCAGATCCCCACCCTCGACATCACCCGTTTCGACAGCGACCGCGAGGCCTTCGTGGCCGAGCTGGGCGCGGCCTATCGCCAATGGGGATTCGCGGGCATCCGCAACCACGGCATCCCGCAGGCCGACATCGACGCTGCCTACGATGCCTTCAAGGCCTTCTTCGCCCTGCCGGAAGAGGTCAAGCGCAAGTACCACGTGCCTGGCAGCGGCGGGGCCCGCGGCTATACCCCCTTCGGCGTGGAGACCGCCAAGGGCTCCAAGCACTTCGACCTGAAGGAGTTCTGGCACATCGGCCGCGAGATCGCGGACGACTCCAAGTACCGTGACGTGATGGCGCCGAACCTGTGGCCGACCGAAGTCGAGGGCTTCCGCGAGCGGGGGTACGGCCTGTACCAGGCGCTGGACAACCTGGGGTCGCGCGTACTGTCGGCGCTCGCCCTGCATATCGGCCTGCCGGAGAATTTCTTTGCCGACAAGACCAACTTCGGCAATTCGATCCTGCGCCCGATCCACTACCCGCCGATCACCACCGACGACATCCCGAACGTTCGTGCCGGTGCTCATGGCGACATCAACTTCATCACCTTGCTGGTGGGTGCCAGTGCCGCGGGCCTGGAAGTGCAGTCGCACGACGGCGAGTGGGTGCCGTTCACCTCGGACGCGGACACCATCGTGGTCAACATCGGCGACATGCTGCAGCGCCTGACCAACCATGTTTATCCGTCGACCATCCACCGCGTGGTCAATCCTCCGGGCGAGCTGGCGCGCCAGCCGCGCTACTCGGTGCCGTTCTTCCTGCACCCGAACCCGGACTTCCTGATCGACGTGCTGCCCTCGTGCATCACCCCGGAGAACCCGAGCCGGTACCCGGAGCCGATCACCGCCCACGGCTTCCTCGAGGAGCGCCTGCGCGAGATCAAGCTGAAGTAAAGAAAAGTGAGGCCGCCGAAAGGCGGCCTTGTTTTTTGCAGGGTCGCACCCTGCGCCCGCGGTAGTGCCGGCCGCTGGCCGGCAAGCCCAAAGCCAAGGCGGCTCTGGATTCGTGCCGGTTGAGCGGGGCGGCGTGGGTTGGCAGGACACGCCGTGAACCCCCAGACCGGCCCAGCCGCTGGCGGCTGTGCGTTCGGGCGCTTGCGAAGCAGTGCTTCGCAAGCAAAGCGCCCTCACCCCTGGGGGCTCGATGGCGCCTTGCTCGTGTGCGCTGTCCTGCGCACACGGCAAGACCGGGGTTGGGCGTCCTGCCCAACCCGCCCGAGGCATGCCTCGGGCCCATGGCGCCAACGGACCTGCCAACTCACACCGCCCCACCCCCGACAGCTTCCCGGTGACGGCGGGTAAATCGCGATTCCCGGTGTGTATCGACCTTGGTCGACACGGTAGATCCACGCCATGCGTGGATGAGATCTCTCGGATCGAAGTGGGGCAGGGGGTTGGTCCAGTCAGCATCAACCCGGAATGCAGCTTTTGCCTTTGCTCTTGTTCTTCTTTTTTCTTTCCGTGGCGGGCGGAACCGCCGGACTGTGTCAGAGGCCGGGCGGGTGGGGCTGCGCAGGGGCGTGAGCCGCATGGATGCGGCGATCGAGCTTACATGGACGTACTTGCAGCGCCCCCTGCGCAGTCCTACCCGCCCGGCCAAGCCCCAGATCTAGCCGGGCTCTCCGCGACCACCCAAACCCCGCCCCCCCCCTCCGCCACGAGGGGCTGCGCCGTTGGCTGAAAATCCATGTAACCGCTTACAAGGAAACGGATTTTTGCCGCAACGGGTATCATGACCGGCTGACTTCACACAGGAGCCACCCGCTCATGCGCCGCAAGATCGTCGCCGGAAACTGGAAGCTGCATGGCAGCCGTCAATTCGCCAATGAACTGCTGGGGCAGGTGGCCGCCGGGCTGCCGCTGGAGGGCGTGGACGTGGTGATCCTGCCCCCGCTGCCGTACCTGGGCGAGCTGGTCGAGGACTTCGGCGCGACCGGCCTGGCCTTTGGCGCACAGGACGTGAGCAGCAACGAGAAGGGCGCCTACACCGGCGAAGTCTGCGCGGCCATGCTGGTCGAGGTCGGGGCCCGCTATGGCCTGGTCGGCCATTCCGAGCGCCGCCAGTACCACCATGAAAGCAGCGAGCTGGTCGCGCGCAAGTTCGCCGCTGCCCAGCATGCCGGCCTGGTCCCGGTGCTGTGCGTGGGCGAGACCCTGGAACAGCGAGAGGCCGGGCAGACCGAAACGGTCATCGCCAGCCAGCTGGCGCCGGTACTGGAACTGGTCGGTGCGGCCGGTTTCGCCAACGCCGTGGTCGCCTACGAGCCGGTCTGGGCCATCGGTACCGGCCGTACCGCCAGCAAGGAACAGGCACAGCAGGTGCACGCGTTCATCCGTGGCGAAGTCGCGCGCATCGATGCTAGAATCGCTGATTCACTGCCCATTGTTTACGGCGGTAGCGTGAAGCCCGACAATGCCGGGGAACTGTTCGCGCAGCCGGATGTCGATGGTGGGCTGGTCGGCGGCGCCTCCCTGGTGGCCGCGGACTTCCTGGCCATCGCACGGGCGGCGGCCGCGAACTAATCCTAGAAGTATTGTCCGAGGGCGGTTTCCAATGCTGATGTTGATCCTCAATGTCGTCTACGTGCTGGTCGCTGTGGCCATGATCGCGCTGATCCTGATGCAGCGTGGCTCGGGTGCGGCGGCAGGTTCGGGCTTTGGTGCTGGTGCCTCGGGTACGGTGTTCGGTGCGCGTGGCGCCTCGAACTTCCTGTCCAAGTCGACCAAGTGGCTGGCTGTCGTGTTCTTTGGCATCAGCCTCTTCATGGCCTGGTATGCCGGTCACGGCACCCGTCCGGCAGCCGACCAGGATCTGGGTCTGATGTCCGCCCCGGCAGCGGCTGCTCCGGCGGCTCCGGCGGGCGAGCTGCCGGCCGTCCCGAAGGCCGATGCGGTCCCGGCAGCCCAGGTTCCGGCCGCGAATGTGCCGGCTCAGGCGGAATCTTCGGTTTCTGGTGAAGAAAAGCCTTCAGAAGGCTCCCAGAAAGACTGAAGCCGGTTACAATACGCGGCGCATCGGAAAGATAGTCTGATGTGATCGTTTGCCCAGGTGGCGGAATTGGTAGACGCACTACCTTGAGGTGGTAGCGACGCAAGTCGTAGGGGTTCGAGTCCCCTCTTGGGCACCATTTGTAAGTAAAGCGGGTTCGTCTGGCGCGCAAGGCGCCAGGCAGGTTCCCGTCCACTCCCCCATGCCAAAGCGCCTGCAGGCGCGGCGGCAGAGGCAAGAGAGAATCGCTGTGCTGGCCGAATATTTGCCGTCTCTGCTGTTTCTGATCGTTGCCACCGGTATCGGCGTTACGCTGATGCTGGTTGGTCGATTCCTCGGTCCCCGCCGCCCCGATCTGGAAAAGCTGTCGCCGTATGAGTGCGGCTTCGAAGCCTTCGAAGACGCGCGCATGAAGTTCGACGTGCGCTACTACCTGATCGCGATCCAGTTCATCGTCTTCGACCTGGAAATCATCTTCATCGTGCCGTGGACCCAGGTCTTCATGGAACTGGGCGCCCGTTCGCTGGTCACCATGGGCCTGTTCGTCGGCATGCTGTTCCTCGGTTTCATTTACGTCTGGAAGAAGGGAGCGCTGGAATGGGAGTGATTCAGACTCTCGATGGCCTCATGAACAACCCGTCGCCGGAAGGCCGGGTTGATGACATCCTGCGGCCGGAAGGCGACAACCCGCTGCTGGAAAAGGGCTTCGTCACCACCAGCGTCGACGCACTGCTGAACTGGGCGCGCACCGGCTCGATGTGGCCGATGACCTTCGGCCTGGCCTGCTGCGCGGTCGAGATGATGCATGCCGGCGCCGCGCGCCTGGACCTGGACCGCTACGGCGTGGTGTTCCGCCCGTCGCCGCGTCAGTCCGACGTGATGATCGTGGCCGGCACCCTGGTCAACAAGATGGCCCCGGCGCTGCGCAAGGTCTACGACCAGATGCCGGACCCGAAGTGGGTCATCTCGATGGGTAGCTGCGCCAACGGTGGCGGCTACTACCACTACTCCTATTCTGTGGTGCGCGGCTGTGATCGCGTGGTGCCGGTGGACGTCTACGTCCCGGGCTGCCCGCCGACCGCCGAGGCGCTGGTGTACGGGATCCTGCAGCTGCAGAAGAAGATCTGGCGTACACAGACCATCGCCCGCTGACCCCTTCACCTGACTAGAGCGCGCCAAGCCCCCATGGCAGAGCAAGCATCCTTCATCGACCGACTCTCCGCACGTTTCGCTGGTGCGAAGGTCATCGTGGTCGAACCCCGCGGCGAAGTGACGCTGGAAGTGCCTGCCGCCGAGTGGCACGCCACCGCCCTGGCGCTGCGTGACGAGTTTGGTTTCGAGCAGGCCGTGGATCTGTGCGGCGTCGACTACCTCGGTTATGGCTCCGACGAATGGGACACCGCTGACGTGTCCTCGCAGGGTTTCAGCCGAGGCGTCGAAGGCAAGGCCCAGGGCCGCTTCGCGTGGGGCGAGTTCCCCACCGAGGAAAACGGTGCCGACGGTGCCCGCCCGCAGCACATGCCGACCCAGCGCTTTGCGGTGGTCGCGCAGCTGCGTTCCTACCAGCACAACCTGATGATGCACCTGCGCTGCTTCGCCCCTGACGAAGCACTGCCGGTGGTGTCCTCGCTGACCGGCATCTGGCCGGGCCTGAACTGGTTCGAGCGCGAGGCGTTCGACCTGTACGGCGTGATCTTCGAAGGCCACCCGGACCTGCGCCGGATCCTGACCGACTACGGTTTCGTCGGCCATCCGTTCCGCAAGGACTTCCCGCTGATCGGCAATGTCGAAGTCCGCTACGACGAAGAAAAGAAGCGCGTGATCTACGAACCGGTCACCTCGGTGGAGCCGCGCGTCGGCGTGCCGCGCGTGATCCGCGACGACGCCCGTCTGCAGACCGCAGAAGGTGAGCGCGCGCAGGAGGCAGTGAAGTGAGCCACGTACACCAGGCCGGCGAAGCATTCGCCAGCAACGCCGCCGAGAGCCGGCAGGAAATCCGCAACTACACCATGAACTTCGGCCCGCAGCATCCGGCCGCTCACGGTGTGCTGCGCCTGATCCTGGAAATGGACGGTGAAACCATCATGCGCGCCGATCCGCACGTGGGTCTGCTGCACCGTGGTACCGAGAAGCTGGCCGAGTCCAAGCCGTTCAACCAGTCGATCGGCTACATGGATCGCCTGGATTACGTGTCGATGATGTGCAACGAGCACGCGTACGTGCGCGCGATCGAGACCCTGATGGGTATCGAGGCGCCGGAGCGTGCCCAGTACATCCGCACCATGTACGATGAAATCACCCGCATCCTCAACCACCTGATGTGGCTGGGCTCCAACGCGCTCGACCTGGGCGCGATGGCGGTGATGCTGTACGCCTTCCGCGAACGCGAAGAGCTGATGGACTGCTACGAAGCGGTTTCCGGCGCGCGCATGCACGCGGCGTACTACCGTCCGGGCGGTGTCTACCGCGACCTGCCGGACCACATGCCGAAGTACAAGGAATCGCGCTGGCACAAGGGCAAGGCGCTGAAGCAGCTCAATGCTTCGCGCGAAGGCTCGCTGCTGGACTTCCTGGAGAACTTCACCGTCGAGTTCCCCAAGCGCATCGACGAATACGAAACCCTGCTGACCGACAACCGTATCTGGAAGCAGCGTACCGTCGGCATTGGCGTGGTCACTCCCGAACTGGCCCACCAGTGGGGCATGACCGGCGTGATGCTGCGCGGTTCGGGCATTGCCTGGGACCTGCGCAAGAAGCGTCCGTACGCCAAGTACGATGCCGTCGATTTCGACATCCCGCTGGGCAAGGAAGGCGACTGCTACGACCGCTATCTGGTCCGCGTTGCCGAAATGCGCGAATCCAACCGCATCATCAAGCAGTGCGTGGCGTGGCTGAAGGCCAACCCGGGCCCGGTGATGGTGAAGAACTTCAAGGTCGCTCCGCCCAGGCGCGAGGACATGAAGGACGACATGGAAGCGCTGATCCACCACTTCAAGCTGTTCAGCGAAGGCTACTGCGTGCCGGCCGGCGAGACCTACTCGGCGGTGGAAGCCCCGAAGGGCGAATTCGGCTGCTACCTGGTCTCTGATGGCGCCAACAAGCCGTTCCGCGTGCACCTGCGTGCGCCGGGCTTCGCCCACCTGTCCTCGATCGATTCGGTCGTGCGCGGCCACATGCTGGCTGACGTGGTGGCGATGATCGGCACCTACGACCTGGTGTTCGGCGAGGTTGACCGGTAATGCCGTCCGCCACGCCAACGCCCGCTGCAGGCAGCCGGCGCAAGCCGGCGCCGCAGTTTCTGGAATTTCACGTTATGCATTTCGCTGAGGTCGGCCGATGAAGGCGACAGGTAATTTCGAGGCGGCGCGCGACGTCGACCCGATGGTGGTGCTGAGCGACAAGACCCGCGCTCACATCGATCACTGGCTGTCCAAGTTCCCGCCGGACCGCAAGCGCTCTGCCGTGCTGCAGGGCCTGCATGCGGCCCAGGAGCAGAACCAGGGCTGGCTGACCGACGAACTGATCGCCGGCGTGGCCAAGTACCTGGACCTGCCGCCGGTGTGGGCCTACGAGGTCGCCAGCTTCTACTCGATGTTCGAGACCGAGAAGGTGGGCCGCAACAACGTGGCCATCTGCACCAACATCAGCTGCTGGCTCAATGGCGCCGAGGACATCGTGCGCCATTGCGAGAAGAAGCTGGGCATCAAGCACGGTGAATCGACCCCTGACGGCCGCGTCTATCTCAAGCGCGAGGAAGAGTGCCTGGCCGGCTGCGGTGGCGCGCCGATGATGGTCATCAACGGTCACTACCATGAGCGTCTGACCCTGGAAAAGGTCGACGAGCTGCTGGACGGGCTGGAGTAAGGGCATGGCACATCACCACGAATCCAAGGGTCCGGTCGGCCCCGCGCCGCTGCCGCACCAGGTGGTCTATACCACCCTGCATTACGACACCCCGTGGTCGTACGAAAGCTACCTGAAGACCGGTGGCTACGCTGCCCTGCGCAAGATCCTCGAAGAGAAGATCCCGCCGGAGCAGGTCATCGAGATGGTCAAGGCCTCGGGCCTGCGCGGCCGCGGTGGCGCCGGCTTCCCGACCGGCCTGAAGTGGTCGTTCATGCCCAAGGGCAACATGCAGAAGTACATCCTCTGCAACTCGGACGAATCCGAGCCGGGCACCTGCAAGGATCGCGACATCCTGCGCTACAACCCGCATTCGGTCGTGGAAGGCATGGCGATCGCCTGCTACGCCACCGGTTCGACCGTGGGCTACAACTACCTGCGCGGTGAATTCCACCACGAGCCGTTCGAGCACTTCGAGCAGGCCCTGGCCGACGCCTATGCGAACGGCTGGCTGGGCAAGAACATCCTCGGCAGCGGCGTGGACATCGACATCTACGGCGCGCTGGGCGCCGGCGCGTACATCTGCGGCGAAGAAACCGCGCTGATGGAATCGCTGGAAGGCAAGAAGGGCCAGCCGCGCTACAAGCCGCCGTTCCCGGCCAACTTCGGCCTGTACGGCAAGCCGTCGACGATCAACAACACCGAAACCTATGGTTCGGTACCGGCGATCATCCGCAACGGCCCGGAGTGGTTCAAGGGCCTGAGCCTGACCGCCAACGGCGGCCCGAAGTGCTTCTCGGTGTCCGGCTGCGTGCAGAACGGCGGCAACTTCGAAGTACCGCTGGGCACCACCTTCGACGACCTGCTGGAAATGGCCGGTGGCCTGCGTCCGGGCCGCAAGCTCAAGGGCGCGATCCCGGGCGGCGTGTCGATGCCGGTGCTGACCGCGGCCGAGCTGAAGGGCCTGCCGATGGACTACGACACCATCCGTGCGCTGGGCTCCGGCCTGGGCTCGGGTGCGATCGTCGTGCTCGACGACAGCGTCTGCTGCGTCAAGTTCGCCTGCCGCATCAGCCAGTTCTTCCACAAGGAATCCTGCGGCCAGTGCACCCCGTGCCGTGAAGGCACCGGCTGGATGCACCGCGTGCTGGAGCGCATCGTCGCCGGCAAGGCCACGATGGAAGACCTGCACCAGCTGAAGGCAGTGGCCGGGCAGATCGAAGGCCACACCATCTGTGCGTTCGGCGAAGCGGCTGCATGGCCCATCCAGGGCTTCCTGCGCCAGTTCTGGGACGAGTTCGAGTACTACATCGTCAACGGTCATTCGATGGTTGACGGCAAGAAGGTGGAGGCAGCCGCTGCATGAGCGCGCAACCCGTAAATCCGAGCGTCCCACCCGATCACGTCACCATCGAGATCGATGGCAAGTCGCTGGTCGTGCCCAAGGGCTCGATGATCATCCAGGCGGCCGACAAGGCCGGCATTCCGATTCCGCGCTTCTGCTATCACGAGAAGCTGCCGATCGCCGCCAACTGCCGCATGTGCCTGGTGGACGTGGAGAAGTCGCCGAAGCCGGCGCCGGCCTGTGCCACCCCGGTGATGGACGGCATGAAGGTCGCCACCCGCAGCGAGAAGGCGCTGAAGTTCCAGCGCTCGGTGATGGAGTTCCTGCTCATCAACCACCCGCTGGACTGCCCGATCTGTGATCAGGGCGGCGAGTGCGAGCTGCAGGACGTGTCGCTGGGCTATGGCCGTTCAGTCAGCCGCTTCAACGAGCGCAAGCGTGTGGTGCCTGACGAGGACATGGGTCCGCTGGTTGCCACCGAGATGACCCGCTGCATCCAGTGCACCCGCTGCGTCCGCTTCACCGCCGACGTTGCCGGTACCTACGAACTGGGTGGCATGTACCGCGGTGAGAACCTGCAGATCGGTACCTTCGACGGCAAGCCGCTGACCACCGAGCTGTCCGGCAACGTCGTTGACGTCTGCCCGGTCGGCGCGCTGACCAACAAGGTGTTCCAGTTCCGCGCCCGCCCGTGGGAACTGACCGCGCGCGAGTCGCTGGGCTACCACGATGCGATGGGTTCGAACCTGTTCCTGCACGTGCGTCGCGGCGAAGTGCTGCGCACCGTGCCGCGCGACAACGAAGCCGTGAACGAGTGCTGGCTGTCCGACCGTGACCGCTACTCGCACCAGGGCCTGTACAGCGAAGACCGTGCGGTCAAGCCGCTGCGCAAGGTCAATGGCGAGTGGAAGGAAGTGAGCTGGGCCGAAGGCCTGGCCGCGGCCGCCGAAATCCTCAAGGCCAACCAGGGTGACAACCTGGGCGTGCTGGTGCACCCGTCGACCTCGAACGAGGAAGGCGCACTGCTGGCCCGCCTGGCCAAGGGCCTGGGCTCGGGCAACATCGACCACCGCATCAACAACCGCGATTTCTCCGACGCCGCAACCGCCGAAGTGTTCGGCCTGCCGCTGGCCGAGATCGAGGGCGCCGACCGCATCGTGGTCCTGGGCAGCAACATCCGCCACGAACTGCCGCTGCTGCACGCTCGCCTGCGCAAGGCGCAGACCACCAAGGGCGCGAAGATCCACGTGGTCAATCCGGTGGACTTCGACTTCGCCTTCAGTGTCGCCGGCAAGCAGATCGTTGCCCCGTCGAAGTTCGTCGATGCGCTGGCCAACGCCGAGCTGCGTTCGGCAGTGCAGGGCGGCAACAACACCGTGCTGATCGTTGGTGGCATCGCCGAGAACCACCCGCAGGCTGCCGCGATCCGCGCTGCCGCGCGTGACTTCGCTGCCGCTACCGGTGCCAAGCTGTGCCGCATCCCGCAGGGCGCCAACGCCGTTGGCCTGACCCGCGCCGGCGTGCTGCCGGCTGGCAAGGACGTCGCCGCGATGCTGGCGCAGCCGCGCCAGGCCTACGTGGTGTACGGCCTTGAGCCGGGCCTGGACTTCGCCGACGCCCCGGCCGCCCGCAAGGCGCTGGCGGGTGCGAAGGTGGTGGCCTTCAGCCAGTTCGCCTGCGCCTCGACCCGCGACGTTGCCGACGTGATCCTGCCGATCGGTGCGCTGCCGGAAATCGACGCCACTCTGACCAACCTCGAT
>NZ_JAOCGL010000067.1:0-22573 GCF_029842485.1 Stenotrophomonas sp. GD03777 | reverse complement strand
TCTCAAACCCTACGGATATTCAGACACATGCTTGAACAGACGCTCGATCACCTGCAGGCTCTGGTGTCGTTCGACACCCGCAACCCGCCGCGTGCGATCACCACCGGTGGCATCTTCGATTACCTGCGCGACAACCTGCCTGGCTTCAACGTCGAGGTGATCGACCATGGCGCGGGTGCGGTCAGCCTGTACGCCGTGCGTGGGACGCCGAAGTACCTGTTCAACGTGCACCTGGATACCGTACCGGACTCGCCGCACTGGAGTGCCGATCCGCATGTGATGCGGCGCTTGGACGACCGTGTGGTCGGCCTGGGCGTGTGTGACATCAAGGGCGCCGCCGCTGCACTGGTGGCGGCGGCCAACGCCAGCGATGGCGACGCCGCGTTCCTGTTCTCCAGCGACGAAGAAGCCAACGACCCGCGCTGCATCGCCGCGTTCCTGGCCCGTGGCCTGCCGTATGAAGCCGTACTCGTGGCCGAACCGACCATGAGCGAAGCGGTGCTGGCGCATCGTGGCATCAGCTCGGTGCTGATGCAGTTCGCCGGGCGGGCAGGGCACGCCTCGGGCAAGCAGGATGCGGCCGCCAGCGCATTGCACCAGGCCATGCGCTGGGGAAACCGCGCGCTGGATCATGTGGAATCGCTGGCTTCGGCGCGCTTTGGCGGACTGACCGGCCTGCGCTTCAATATCGGCCGCGTCGAAGGCGGCATCAAGGCCAACATGATCGCACCGGCTGCTGAGGTGCGCTTCGGGTTCCGCCCGCTGCCGTCGATGGACATCGATGGCCTTCTGGCGACCTTCGCCGGTTTCGCCGAGCCGGAAGCCGCCGTGTTCACCGAGACGTTCCGTGGTCCCAGCCTGCCCGCCGGTGACATCGCCGAGGCCGAGAACCGCCGCCTGCTGGCGCGCGATGTGGCCGACGCGCTTGAGCTGCCGATCGGCAATGCCGTGGATTTCTGGACCGAGGCGTCGCTGTTCTCGGCCGCTGGCTATACCACACTGGTATTCGGCCCGGGTGACATCGCCCAGGCACACACCGCCGATGAGTTCGTGACGCTGGACCAATTGCAGCGCTATACCCACGCCGTGCACCGGATCATCACCGCCGGCGCCTGATCGACCCCACAACGCCGCCATGCCCCGGGCATGGCGGAACTGCAACGCGGCGACCGCCGCCTGTGACGAAACCGAAATGTCTCCTGCCCTCCAGCCCCACCGCCAGACCCGCCAGACCATCGTGCGCCTGCTTTCCAGCATGGCCAGCGCGAAGGAGATCAGCCAGTACCTCAAGCGCTTTTCGCAGCTGGATGCCAAGCGCTTCGCCGTGGTCAAGGTCGGCGGCGCGGTGCTGCGCGACGATCTCGACGCGCTGACCTCTTCGCTGTCGTTCCTGCAGGAAGTCGGGCTGACCCCGATCGTGCTGCACGGCGCCGGCCCGCAGCTGGATGCCGAGCTGTCGGCGGCCGGCATCGAGAAGCAGACCGTGAACGGCCTGCGCGTGACTTCGCCGGAAGCATTGGCGATCGTGCGCCGGGTGTTCCAGCAGTCCAACCTGCGCCTGGTCGAGGCGCTGCAGCAGAACGGCGCACGTGCCACCTCGATCACCGGTGGCGTGTTCGAGGCCGAGTACCTGGACGTGGACACCTACGGCCTGGTCGGCGAGGTGAAGAAGGTCAACCTGGCACCGATCGAGGCCAGCCTGCGTGCCGGCTCGATCCCGGTCATCACCAGCCTGGGTGAAACCGCCGGTGGCCAGATCCTCAACGTCAACGCCGACTTCGCCGCCAACGAGCTGGTGCAGGAGCTGCAGCCGTACAAGATCATCTTCCTGACCGGCACCGGTGGCCTGCTGGACGAGGCGGGCAACGTGATCGATTCGATCAACCTGTCCACCGAATACGACCACCTGATCGCGCAGCCGTGGATCCACGGTGGCATGAAGGTGAAGATCGAACAGATCAAGGACCTGCTCGACCGCCTGCCGCTGGAATCGTCGGTGTCGATCACGCGTCCGGCCGACCTGGCCAAGGAACTGTTCACCCACAAGGGCTCGGGCACGCTGGTGCGCAAGGGTGAGAAAGTACTGCGCGCCACCGCCTGGAGCGAGCTCGACCTGCCGCGGCTGAAGGGCCTGATCGAATCCAGCTTCGGCCGCACCCTGGTGCCGGACTACTTCGAAAAGACCAGGCTGCTGCGTGCCTATGTCAGCGAGAACTACCGCACTGCGGTGATCCTCACCGACGAGGCCGAAGGCGTGTACCTGGACAAGTTCGCCGTGCTCGACGACGCGCAGGGCGAAGGCCTGGGCCGCGCGGTCTGGAACGTGATGCTGGAGGAGACACCGCAGCTGTTCTGGCGCTCGCGCCACGGCAACCCGATCAACCACTTCTACTACGCCGAGTCCGATGGCTGCTACAAGCAGGACCATTGGAAAGTGTTCTGGTTCGGCGCCGATGGCATCGACCGGATCAAGACCTATGTCGACCACTGCGCGCAGCGCGCACCGAGCCTGCAGGGCTGAGCGATGACCAATCCTGACGTTTGGAACACGGTGCCTACCCTGCGCGGCCAGCACGTGGCGCTGCAGCCGCTGCAGCTTGAGCATGTCCCCGGCCTGCGCGCTGCCCTCGAAGGCAGCGGCCTGGACCAGCTCTGGTACACCCAGGTGCCGTCACCGCAGCAGGTCGAGCACTATGTACAGGCCGCGCTGCAGGCGCACGCCGAAGGCAAGGTGCTGCCGTTCGTGATCCGCGACGCCGCCGGTGACATCATCGGCAGCACGCGCTTCTACGACATGGATGCCAGCGTGCCCAAGCTCAGCCTCGGCTACACCTGGTACACGCCGCGCGTGCAGCGCACCGGCGCCAACACCGAGGCCAAGCTCTTGCTGCTGCAGCACGCCTTCGAGGCCATGGGCTGCATCAGCGTGGTGCTGGAAACCAGCTGGTTCAACGTCACCTCGCGCACCGCCATCGCCCGCCTCGGCGCCAAGCAGGATGGCGTGCTGCGCAACCACAAGCGGCACGCCGACGGCACGCCGCGCGACACCGTCATCTTCTCCATCATCGATGCGGAATGGCAGGGCGTGAAGCGCCACCTGCAGTACCGCCTGGACAGTCACGCATGAACGATTCGACCTTCACCCTGGGCATCGTCGGTGCCCGCGGCCATACCGGCGCCGAGCTGATCAAGCTGGTGGCCGCCCACCCGCGGCTGAAGCTGGCTTTCGTCTCCTCGCGCGAGCGCGCCGGGCAGCGCCTGTCCGACCACCACCCGGAATTCCAGGGCGAGCTGCAGTACGAAAACCTGGACGCCGATGCGGTGGCGGCCAAGGGCGTGGACGCGGTGATCCTGGCCCTGCCCAACGGCCTGGCCGCGCCGTTCGTGGCTGCGCTTGAAACCGCGAAGCCGGACACCGTCATCGTCGACCTCTCGGCCGACTACCGTTTCGACAACAGCTGGTACTACGGCCTGCCGGAGCTGACCCGCGGCCGGTACAACGGCCAGAAGCACATCAGCAACCCGGGCTGCTATGCCACCGCGATGCAGCTGGCGGTGCATCCGCTGCTGGACCTGCTGGCGGGTCCGCCGCAGTGCTTCGGTGTCTCCGGCTACTCCGGTGCCGGTACTACGCCGTCGGACAAGAACAACGTCGAACTGCTGGCCGACAACCTGATGCCCTACGCGCTGACCAACCACGTGCACGAGCGCGAGGTGTCCGTACAGCTGGGCGTGGCGGTCGAGTTCATGCCACACGTCGCGCCGCACTTCCGTGGCATCACGCTGACCGCCAACCTGTGGCTGAACCGCGTGCAGACCCGTGAGCAGATCGTCGAGCGCTTCCAGCAGGCCTATGCCGGTGAACCCTTGATCGAAGTGCTGGACGAAGCGCCGTGGGTCAGCCGCATCGCCGGCCGCCACGGTGCCCAGGTCGGTGGCTTCACGCTCGCGCCGGGCGGCAAGCGCGTGGTCGTGGTGGCGACGCTGGACAACCTGCTGAAGGGCGCGGCCACCCAGGCCATGCAGAACCTCAACCTCGCGCTGGGCATCGACGAACTGACGTCGATCCCGCACTGAACACGCATTCCGGAGCCCCCATGGCAGACCTTCTTTGGCAGAAGCCCGGCGTCGCCGTCGACGCCCAGATCCAGACCTTCCTCGCCGGCGACGACGTGATCCTCGACCGCGAGTTCTTCCTGCATGACATCGCTGCCAGCGCCGCGCATGCGCAGGGCCTGCAGCACATCGGCATCCTCAGTGCCGATGAGCTTGCCGGACTTCTGCGCGAACTGGAGATCCTGGCGCAGGACTTCCGCGAAGGCCGCTTCGTGCTGGATACGCAGTACGAGGATGGCCACTCGGCGATCGAAGCGCGCCTGACCGAACGCCTTGGTGATGCGGGTCGCAAGATCCACACCGGCCGCAGCCGCAACGACCAGATCCTGGTCGCCACGCGCCTGTGGCTGAAGGAGAAGCTGCAGCGCGTTGCCCAGCTCAGCACCGAAGTGGCAAAGGTCGCGCTGGACCGCGCGCAGGCCGAGAAGGACCTGCCGATTCCCGGTTATACCCACATCCAGCGTGCCGTGGTGTCCTCGGCCGGAATGTGGTGGGCGGGCTGGGCCGAGGCCTTCATCGACAACGCCATCCGCGCCCGTGACACCCATGCACTGGTCGATGCCAATCCGCTCGGCACCGCTGCCGGCTACGGCGTGAACCTGCCGCTGGACCGCAAGCACACCACCGCCGCGCTGGGCTTCGCGCGCATGCAGATCTCGCCGATCTACGCGCAGCTGTCGCGTGGCAAGTTCGAGCTGGCTGCACTGGAAGCGCTCGGTGGCGCCACGCTGGACCTGCGCCGCATTGCGTGGGACCTGTCGCTGTTCACCAGCGCCGAGTTCGGCTTCGTCGCGCTGCCGGCGCAGTACACCACCGGCAGTTCGATCATGCCCAACAAGCGCAATCCGGATGTG
Organism: Stenotrophomonas sp. GD03777; assembly: GCF_029842485.1. Classification (NCBI taxonomy): domain Bacteria; kingdom Pseudomonadati; phylum Pseudomonadota; class Gammaproteobacteria; order Lysobacterales; family Lysobacteraceae; genus Stenotrophomonas; species Stenotrophomonas sp. GD03777. The sequence continues at coordinate 17,603 of NZ_JAOCGL010000067.1, read as the reverse complement.
ATCGAGCTGATGCGCGCCACCCACGCCAGCGTCGCCGCTGCGCGCACCGAGATCGAGCAGCTGCTGTCGCTGCCGTCCGGCTACCATCGCGACCTGCAGTCGTCCAAGGGTGCCATCTTCCACGGCTTCGGCCGTGGCCTGGCCGCGCTGGAGCTGCTGCCGGCGCTGCTGGCCAACCTGGAATGGCGCGACGACAGGCTGCGTGCGGCGATCGATTCGGGCATGTATGCCACCGACGTGGCGGTGGAAGCGGCCGTGGCCGGTGTGCCGTTCCGCGAGGCCTACAAGGCCGCTGCGGCCGGTGCCGACAGTGCAGGGCAGGGACGCACGCCGGAAGGCAGCCTGGCTGCGCGTGTATCGCCGGGCTCGGCCGCTGACCTGCGCCTGGACGAACTTCGCGCGCGCTGGCAGGCGTTGTCCTGATGGCGGCCACGGTGTATCTGGTGCTGGCGATGCGCCGGCCGGACTTCAACGATGCAGCGGTGCAGCCGCATCGTGATTTCCTCGATGCGTTGCAGGCGCAGGGCAAGCTGCAGCTGACCGGTGGCTTCGCCGATGGCAGCGGTGGCGCCTACGTGCTGTGCAACGTGGACAGCCTGGCGCAGGCGCGGGCCATCGTCGCCACCGATCCGCTGGTGACGATGCAGGCCTCCGACCTGACCGTGCACGAATGGAACACCCGCTGAGAGCCTGACCGATGATCCAGCACGCTGCCCTTGTCGCCTCGCCGTTCCCCGAACAGGTGCTGCCGCCGTGGCGGCGTGCGGTGCTCAAGGTCGGCAGCAGCCTGCTGGCAGCCGATGGCGGCGGCCTGTCGCCACGCCACGCGCTGGGCCTGGCGCAGTTCGTCTCGGCCAATCTCCTGGCCGGGCGCGAGGTGGTGATCGTATCTTCCGGCGCGGTCGCTGCCGGGCGCGCAATCCTGCCTCGGGCCGATGAGCCTGGCGCGGCGATGGCGGCGAGGCAGGCCCTGGCCGCGCTCGGCCAGGCCCAGCTGATCGGGCTCTGGCAGCGCTTCTTCGAGCGCCCGGTGGCGCAGGTGCTGCTGACCCACGACGACCTGCGCAACCGCCGCCGCTACCTCAATGCACGCGCCACGTTGAGTGAACTGTTGCGCCTGGGCGCATTGCCGGTGGTCAACGAGAACGACACCGTGTCGGTGGATGAGCTCAAGCTCGGCGACAACGACAACCTGGCTGCCACCGTGGCGGCGCTGGTCGACGCCGATGCGCTGTTCATCGCCACCGACATCGATGGCCTGTACAGCGCCGACCCGCGCACCGTGGCCGATGCGCGGCCGTTGCACGACGTGCCGGAACTGGGTGACGAGGTGCTGGCGATGGCGGGCGGCGCCGGCTCGCGCGCCGGTACCGGCGGCATGCGCACCAAGCTGGAGGCGGCGGCGAAGGCCGGACGCCTGGGCATCGAAACCTATCTGTTCAATGGCCGCAGCGGTGACGTGGTGCGCGCGCTGGCGCAGGACCGCCTGTTCGGCACCCGCATCCATGCCGCACGCAGCCGCGAGGCCGCCCGCAAGCACTGGCTGCGGCATGCACCGCTGGCCGAGGGTGTGATCGTCATCGATGCCGGTGCGGCACAGGCGATGCGCGAGAAGGGCGCCTCGCTGCTGCCCGGTGGCATCACCGGTGCAGAGGGCGTGTTCCGCCGTGGCGACATGGTGCAGGTGTGCTGGAACGCGCCGCAGGGCCGTGTCTGCGTCGCGCGCGGCGTCAGCCAGTACGCGGCCGATGATGTGCGCCGGATCGCCGGCCGCCATTCGCGCGACATCGAGGCCGTGCTCGGCTACAACTACGGCGGCAGCGTCGTCCATCGCGACGATCTGGTGCTGCCATGACCGGTTTGAAGGACACACCGATGAGCGAGATCGAAGCGCAGGCGCGTGCCTGCCGTGACGCGGCCCAGACCGTTGCCGGCCTCGACAGTGCGACGCGCCGCACGCTGCTGCTGGCGATGGCCCAGGCACTGGAAGTGAATGCCGGGCTGATCCTGGCCGGTAATGCGCGCGACCTTGCGGCTGCGCGCGAGAAAGGCATTGGCAGTGCCATGCTCGACCGCCTGGCGCTGGACCCGGCACGCCTGTTCGCGATGGCCGAAGCCGTGCGAGAGGTCGCCGCGCTGCCCGATCCCGTCGGCCAGATCACCCGCGACGATGTGCGTCCAAACGGCATCCGCGTGCAGAAGGTGCGCGTGCCGCTGGGCGTGATCGCGATGATCTACGAGGCGCGCCCGAACGTGACCGCCGAAGCGGCCGCGCTGTGCCTGAAGGCCGGCAATGGCGTGATCCTGCGCGGTGGTTCCGAAGCGATCCACTCCAACACCGCCATCGCCCAGGCGCTGGCCGGCGCCCTGCAGGCCAATGGCGTACCGGCGGCGGCAGTGACCGTGCTGACCGACCTGCGCCGCGAAGCAATGCTGGAACTGCTGCAGCTGCATGAACTGATCGATCTGGCGATTCCGCGCGGCGGCGAAGGCCTGATCCGCTTCGTTGCCGAGCATGCGCGGGTGCCGGTGATCAAGCACTACAAGGGTGTCTGCCACCTGTTCGTGGATGCCAGCGCCGACCTCGGCAAAGCCATCGACCTTCTGGTGGACGGCAAGTGCAGCCGTCCGTCGGCCTGCAACTCGCTGGAAACCCTGCTGGTGCATCGTGATGTGGCCGAAGCCTTCCTGCCGCGCGTGGCGCAGGCGCTCGGTGAGCGTGGCGTGGAGCTGCGCGCCGACACGAGCGCGCAGCCGCTGCTGCCGGGCAGCACCGCCGCCAGCGAAGACGACTACGCTGCCGAGTTCCTCGACCTGGTGCTGGCCGTGCGCGTGGTTGATGACCTCGAGGCGGCCATCGCGCACATCCGTGCCTATACCTCCGACCATACCGAAGTGATCGCCACCGAAGACGCCGGCCATGCCGAGCGCTTCGTCACTGCGCTGCGCTCGGCGGTAGTGATGGTCAATGCCTCGTCGCGCTTCTCCGACGGTGGCCAGCTGGGCCTGGGCAGCGAGATCGGCATTTCCACCACGCGCCTGCATGCGTACGGCCCAATGGGCCTGGAAGCACTCACCGTCGAACGATTTGTTGTGCGCGGCGAAGGGCAGACGCGCAAATAGATCCACGCGATGCGCGGATGCACTTCGCGGTAGACCCCGGTGCCGACCAAGGTCGGCGCCCACCAGGCCCAAGCGCCGACCAGGATCGGCAGCTACCAAAGCAAGCGCCGACCCGGGTCGGCGACTACCGGGGCGTCACCCCACCTCGCGGCGGATACCGATCGGCCGCGCGTGATCGTCCATGTGCAGCGTGGCGGCCTTGCAGCCCAGCAGGCGCTCGGCAAGGCCGGTGCTGGCACCCAGATCGGCCGCGACTTCATTGAGGCTGGCCAGTGGCCGCGGCAGGCGTCGCTCGTGGCCACGGAAGCGCGCGCGGTTGTACTCGGCCCAGCCGATCAGCAGCACGCTGGCACACAGCAGCATCAGCGGCAGTGCCACCAGCACATAGGGGTCGAACTGGCTTTGCCGTTCGTACAGCTGCTGCCAGGCCAGCTGGCCGCCGATCAGCCACGAGAACAGGGTCACCAACGGTGCCCACAGGTAGAAGTAGAACCCCCAGAACGCGAGGGTGACGAAGCCCCAGGCGGTGCGCTGGAAGCGTGGTTGGCGATGCGGCTTGCGGATCATCCGCGAGTCGAAGCGGTTGGACGGGCGTTGTGCGTTCATCGGATCCCCCGATCGGGACTGGTCCAGGTGGCGCGCTTGCTGCGACGGCGCAGCAGGGTCTTCGGCAACGCCACCAGGGTGGTGGAAAGACTGATCAGCCAGTACGCCATCGGGTACCAGATGACCCAGAAGTAGTTGCGTCCAATCTGTGTTTCGTAACGACGGTCGATGATCAGGCTGCTGGCGAACTGCATCAGGCAGACCAGGGCCAGGATCACGCCATGCCATTGCGGCAGCAGGCTGGCGATGTACAGCTGCGGCGGCATGTCGATGAGCTTGCCCAGCACCCACAGCACCACGATGAACAACATGGTGTAGGCCCAGATAACGCTCAGCACGTACTCCAGCAGCACGCCCCACATGCGCCGCTCCTTCCAGTGCAGCAGTGAACGCGCATGCCGCAGCATCACTTCCACGCCACCCTGCGCCCAGCGCAGCCGTTGCCGCCACAGGCCCTTCAGCGTTTCCGGCATCAGGATGAAGCACAGCGCGTTGGGTTCGTAGCGGATGTCCCAATGCGCCCGCTGCAGGCGCCAGCTGATGTCGATGTCCTCGGTCACCATGTCGTCCGACCACCAGCCGACCTGGTGCAGGGCGGTGCGGCGAAAGCCTGCGATCACTCCGGAGATGGTGAAGATGCGCCCGTACACGCGCTGCGCGCGCTTGATCATGCCGATGATCGACGAGAACTCGGCCACCTGCAGGCGTCCGAGCAGGGTGGAGCGGTTGCGGATGCGCGGATTGCCGGTCACCGCGCCGACCCGGTTGCCGCTCACCAGGTGCCAGATCATCCAGTGCAGCGCGTGCTCCTCCAGCATCGCGTCGCCATCGATGCACACCAGGTACTCCGAACGCGCGGCGAGTGCACCCATGCGCAGCGCATTGGCCTTGCCCAGGTTGCGGTCCAGGTGCAGCACGCGCAGCCGTGGGTGCTTCGCCGCCAGCACGTCGAGCCGGGCGCCGGTGTCATCACTGCTGCCATCGTCGATGGCGATCACCTCGTAGTCGGCCGGATAGCGCTGTGCCAGCGCCGCGCCGAGCGTGTCGTCGAGGTTCGCGGACTCGTTGTGACAGGGAATCAGCAGGCTCGCGAACGGTGGATCGACCATCAGCGGCGGGTCGTTGCGTGGGCGCGAATGGCGTTCGCGCCGGAAGTAGTAATACAGGCCGCCCGACATCCAGAAGAACGCCATCACCATCGGGTAGTAGAAGGCGAACTGGAACAGGACCTGCAGCAGCGGATGCATGTCCATGTCACTTCTCCGGGTACGGGAAGTTGCCGGCGGACATCGCCGCGCGGGCATCATGGGTGGAAGGCTGGCCGGCGATGAAGTCATCCGGGTACCAGGCGAAGTGGTGCACGCCCTGCGCCTGCAGCTGGCGGATCTGCGCGCGCAGCCGCTCGGCGGGAATCGGTTGCCCGCTGCGCCAATCGACGGTCTGCAGTTCGAACAGGGTGTGCTGCAACTGGGGATCGTGCGCGCGCACCGCGGCCAGCAGCTGGTCGAGCCAGCGTTCCGGATGCCTGCTGCCTTCCATCCACGGCATCGCCATCAGTGCGGTCTGGTCGTAGGCCTTGTTGAACAGGTCCAGGCGCTGCGCGAACCAGGCCTCGCTCTGCGGACGCAGCACCGGCTCCGCGTACAGGTTGCGCACCGTGGCCAGCTTCGGCCGCCAACGCTGCGCACTGTCGCGCAGGGCCAGGGTGAAGTCGATCAGCGCCTGTGTGCGTGCGCTGCCGTCCGTACCGGCCGACAAGGTGGGCAGCTCGGTGTCGCGCAGGTAGCCATCATCATGGAAGAGCAGGCCTTCGAAATACGAATTGACGGCCAGATCCTCGTAGATGTCGAGCATGATCTGGCGTGCCTTCGGATTGGTGAAGTCCAGCCGGTACATGCCGTCGGCATCACCGTTGTGGATCGCCAGTGCCTTGCGCTGCACGGGGTCGGGCAGCTCGAAGCCGAGCACCGGCAGCCATGCGTAAACCTTCACCCCCGCGCGCGACTTCAGCTGCCAGGCGACCCGGCTGAACAGGTCCGCGCGCATCGGCATGTGCCGGTTGGGGAAGTACAGTGCATCGGCGGTGTTGTTGCCGTCCGGATCGGCGAACGCCTGCAGGTAGACGTGGGTGGGCGAGATGCGCTTGACCCGCTCGATCAGCGCATCGAGGTTGCGCCCCTGCTGCGCCGGGTCCGGGTCGTATACATCATCCAGGTCGACCTGCAACGCGCGGATGCCGTCGAGCGCAACGTCGCGCCGCAGCTCGTAGGCCAGGCCTTCCACGGTCGGGTTGTCGCTGACCAGGAAGCGCGCCAGGCCATGCAGGTCGCTGGCCACCGGCGTGCTGCGGCCCTCCAGATCGAAGGACACCGGCATGCCCAGCTGTTCGGCGATGTCATTGCTCAACTGGTTGTAGGCCGCGTACGGCCAGACGATGGCGCGCGGGCGCACGCCCAGGTGCTGCTCGATGCGCTGCACGCTGCGCGCGAGGTCGGTGCGCAGGCGCTGCCCATACTGCGCTTCAGTCTCGTAGCTGCGCGTGGCCGGCCGGTAGATGCGGGTGACCACCGCTGGCGTCGAATTGCCCTGCGGATTGGCAAGCACTCCGTGGTGCAGGTCGTCGGTATGGCTGGCCACTTCGATCAGGCCGCTGTCGTGCATCTGCTTCAGCTGCGCCCAGGTAACGAAGTCATCGTGGCCGAACGGCCGGTAGCCATAGTCGATCGTGCGCCCGGGTGCCATGTCCACGTAATCGGTGATCACTGCCACCAGCGCCGGGTAGCGGTACGCCTGCAGCAGCGGGAACGCCTTGTCGTAGACGCTGCGCAGGCCATCATCGAAGGTCAGCAGTACGGGTTTCGGTGGCAGCGTGGCGCGTCCCTGGGAGGCGTCGATCACCTGCGACAGCGAGACCGGGTGATAACCATGCGCGCCGAGCCAGTCCAGGTGTGCGGCGAAGTTCTGCGTGCTCACCGCATAGGTATCGGCATCGCCCTTGGCCGCGACCCGGTCGCGGATGTCGTGGTAGCTAAGGATCAGCAGGCCGTTGTCAGTGGCATCGAGATGCAGGGCCTGCTGCGCGAACGCCGGCGGCGTGGCGGCCAGCAGCAGGAGCACGATCAGTCGCAGGATGCGGGCCATGTCACTCTCCCCAGCGCAGTGCGGCTTCGAAGCCGATATGACGCTCGCGGTGGCCGTCGTAGACCGGCCGCGACCAGCGCACGCCGTACTCGAACACGCGGCCCTGGCCCAGCTGCCATTCGTGCATGTAGGACACCGAAGGGACCAGAGCGCTGCCGAAGCCGTCCTGCCAGTAGTCACCCAGCGAGACCGTCAGGCGGTGCCGGAAGTGGCGCTCGTAGTGCCGCCACAGCTGCTGGTCGATGCGCAGCCCGATCTCGACCATGCGGTCGCGCTTCGGGTTGAAGTAGGGCGCGTCGTCGCGGCTGCCCCGGCTGGTGTAGGCACTGGCCAGGCCGTCGATCAACCAGCGCGGGCGGGTCAGCAGGCGCTGTTCGATGCTGGTGCTGAACAGCTCGCGGTGGTTGCCGTCGTCGTAGCGGAAGCGGCTGGCGCCGAACATCCAGTGGGTCAGCTCGCTGCGCCGGTAGTCGACCTGCGCGCTCACGCTGTCAGCGGTGATGCCCGCCACGCGCGCCTGCATCGAGGCTTCCGGGTCATTGCGTGCGGCCACCAGCCCGGCATGCCAGTAATCGTTGAACTGCCAACCCACGCCGATGCGCAGGCCGGTATCGCCAATGTGGTCGTTGGCGCGCAGTACCGCCGCTTCCGCATCCAGCTGGCCGAAGCGGTAGCGTACGCCCGCGCCCAGCCACAGCGGGTCGATGCGCTGGTCCTGGAAGTCGACCGAGCGCCTGTCGGCCAAGGCGAATAACCGCCAGCGGTCGTCGAGTACCGGTGTCTGCACTTCGACCCCGTAGTGACGGTCGTTGTTGCCCAGCGGCGAGGTGCCGCCACCGCCGGAGCTGCGACCAATGTCGGTCCATGCCTTCAGCTGCCAACCGCGATGCGCCCGCCAGGCCTGGTCCATGCGTTCGACGGCGGGTTGGGTCGGGTAGCGTGCGACAAGATCGTCGTGCAGTGGCCTTGCCAGGTCATCGCGCTGCAGGGCGACGTAGGCCTCCTCCATGCCCAGCCGCGGCTCGATGTCGCGAGGGTCCAGCGCATGTGCCATCTGCTGGCGCTGCAGTGCCATGCGTGGCCATCCGCGCATCATGTACACGCTGCCCAGCGCGCTCTGCAGTCCACCGTTGCCCGGTGCGATCTCCACCATTGATTCCAGGTCGCGCTGCGCGGTGGGCAGGTCACCGCTGTAGGCGCGTACCATCGCCAGGTTGAGGTCAGCTTCGTAGCGCGACCAGTTCGCGTATGGGGATTTGCCATTGCTCCAGCGCCACGCTGGTTCCTTGTCGCGCCATGCCTGCAGCAGGTCGATCGCCTTTTCCTGCTGCTCGCTTTCCAGGTAGGCGTAGGCCAGTTCCGAATGCGAGGCGTCGCGCGCCGGATCGCCAGCGACGGCCGCCTGCAGCACCGGGATGGCTTCTTCCGGGTGCAGGGTGCCCATCAGCGAATCGCCGACCGCAGGCAGCACATAGTCGGGCAGGGCATGTCCTTCGGCCTGCAGTGCGCGGGCTTCCTCGCGCACCTGCGCATGGCGGCCCAGCCGGTTGAGCAGGATCAGCCGGTCCATGCGGACGCGAAGCGGCGCCTGCGCGGGCGGGGTGCCTTCGCTGCCCAGGTAGCGCTGCATGCGCGCCAGGGTCGATTCGGCTTCTTCCAGGCGGCTGTCTTCGCTGCTGCTGTAGGCCAGGCTCCACACCACCCGCTTGGCCAGGTAGTCGCCTTCGATGCGCTGCTTCTGTGCAGCGTCGAACAGCTGCGGGCGCTGCTGGTACAGCTCCCAGGCGCGCCAGGCGTTGCCGATGTCGCCCAGGGTCAGTACGCGCAGCTTGAACAGCAGGTCGTCGTTGGGTCGCTCTTGGCTGGCGCGCTCGATCGCGCCGAGGGCATCCAGCCAGCGGGCCTGGTCGCGGTAGCGGCCGATCTCGGCCAGGGCCGCCTCGCGGTCAGGCGGGGCAGCGCTGCTGGCCCAGGCCAGGACGGTACAGGCAAGGCCGACGCAGAGCGCCAGCCGGCGGTGGACAACCATTGGGGACCCCCTTGGCTTCCGAACCAGACAACCTGAGAAATGTGACGCATATCACATGCCAGCTTTTGGCGTGGCCGTGGCCCGCGTCACTCCCTTCGTGCATTCCCGTCCAGCAAGGACGGATACAAACCCGGACAGCGACCTGCAATGTCTTGTCTGAAACGAGAGTCCCCCGCACACCGAATGGTGGCCTGGGCGGCGCTGCCGCCCCCATGCCCGATGCCGGCACGCGGCAAGGATGGGCATTCGTGGGCACTATCCGCCCGGAATTGTCAGCCCGGCGTCAAAATGCGCAGACGGGCTGACGAGCGGTAGGTGGGGCCGGTTGCAAGGCCCTGCGCGGCTTACCAGAGGTCTTCCAGCTTGCGCGGCTTGCAGGCCACCCAGGAGGCGCACAGCATCAGGGTGGCGCAGCCGAACAGGAAGCTGAACGGGAGCGTCCAGCCGTTGCTGACCGTATGCAGCCAGCCGACCAGGAACGGCCCGAGGCAGCTGAAGCTGTAACCCACGCCCTGCATGAAGCCGGACAGTGCCGCCGAGCCGGTGGGGGTGCGCGTGCGCAGGTTGATCAGGGTCAGCGCCAGCGGGAAGGTGGATGGACCGACGCCGAGCAGGCACGCCCACAGCAGGGGGGCCTTCATCGGTGCCAGCAGCAGGCCGGTGAAGGCGATCACGAACGAGAAGAAGCCGATCAGCACCAGCGGAAACGGGTTCTGCATGCGAACTGCCATGGATGGAATGACCAGCGACGGCAGCAGCCCGAGCGCCGAGAACACCGCCACCATCACGCCACCAAAGGCCGGTGTGCCGCCGGCCTCGACCACGATGCGTGGCAGCCAGGTGAACATCGAATAGGTCATCAGCGAAGTCATGCCGAACATCAGCGTCATGCTCCAGCCCAGTGAGGTGCGCCAGACTTTCCCATGCGGCTGTGCGGTCGGGTCGATGGCATCTGCCTGCGGCTTCGGTGCGCGCCTGGCCAGAACCAGCCACGGCAATGCTGCGGCCAGTGCCAGCAGTGCCCACATGCCCAGCGACACGCGCCAGCCAGCGGCGTTGGCCACCGGTACCGCCAGCAATGCGGGCAGCATGGTGCCCAGCTGCAGCACGCTGATGTAGAGCGTGCTCATGGTGCCGACCTTGTTGGCGAAGTAGCGCTTCACCAGCGGCGGCACCACCACGTTGCCGATGCCCATGCCGGCCAGTGCCAGCACCGAACCGAGCAGCAGCGTGCCGACGTTGCCGGCGCTGGAGCGCAGCAGCAGGCCAGCCATCGCCATCACCATCGCCAGCAGGGTGGTGCGCTCCAGGCCCAGGCGCCGCGCCAGCGTCGGCGTGGCCACGCCGAACAGCGCGAACGAGGCGGTCGGCAGCATGCCCAGCACGCCGGTCATGGTGGTGCCGAAGCCGAACTGCTGGCCGAGTACGTCCAGCAGCGGGGTGATCGAGGTAACCGCAGTGCGCAGGTTGGCCGCTGCCAGCAGGATCGCGGCAAACGCGAGGACACGACCGTGCAGCAGCGACGGCGAATCGGAAGTGGAGGAACTCATCGGTGGTCCTTGCAGGTGTCGCACGCCGGGGCAATGGCATGCAGCGCCGGCATCGGTCTACGCCGAAGCGGCAGGTGGGGGAGGGGCTGCTGGCGGGCCGGCAGCGCGGCCATTGTACGTGCGCTGCCTGGCAAGGTCCCGTCATGCGGGAGGCCTGGCGCCTGGTACAAAAAAACCCGGAGGACAGTGATGTCTTCCAGGCTTCTTGGTGACCACCGAAGTGGTCGGGGAGACAGGATTCGAACCTGCGACCTCTACGTCCCGAACGTAGCGCTCTACCAGACTGAGCTACACCCCGAAGGGAGCCGCCTATTCTAGCGATTCATCCCGATGGCGGCAAGGGGTGAACGCTGTTTTCTTCACACCGCAAAAGCGGTGCCACTTCAGGGAACAAAAAAGCCTGGGCGACATCACCAGGCTTCAATGCGACCACCGAAGTGGTCGGGGAGACAGGATTCGAACCTGCGACCTCTACGTCCCGAACGTAGCGCTCTACCAGACTGAGCTACACCCCGAAGGAGCCGCCTAAGATACCGTGTGAAGGCCAAGGCGGCAAGGTCTTTTTACATCTCAGCGACGATTTTCGTTCTCGATGCGGTTCTGCTCGCGGGCTTCGAACCACATGCCGTTGAGGATGGCCACCGTCGAGGCGAGGCCGGCACCGAGAATCCAGGCGAAATACCACATGATCAGTCTCCTTCATTCCGGGTAGGTGCCGACCGTTGGTCGGCACACGTGCAAGCAATCAATACGCGTTGGGGTTGTTGCCCATCTCTTCGGAGGTGGTCTTGCCCTTCAGCACGCGGTACACCCAGGTGGTGTAGGCGAGGATGATCGGCAGGAACACCGCCGTGGCCAGCAGCATGATCCACAGGGTCAGGTGGCTGGACGAGGCATCCCACACGGTCAGGCTGGAGGTGGGCTGGCTCGAGGACGGCAGCAGGAACGGGAAGATGGCGAAGCCGACGGTCAGGATGATGCCGGCGATGGCCGCACCGGAGGCGATGAAGGCCAGGCCACCACGACGGGCCCGCAGCAGCACCGCACTGGCCAGCAGGCCGGCCAGGCCGAGCAGGGGGGCCAGGATCGTGGCCGGCATCGCGCTGTAGTTGCGCATCCAGCCACCGGCGGCGCCGAGTTCGGCGGTCTTCAGCAGCGGATTGGTGGCGCCATCGGTAACCACCTGCGAGGTGATCTGGTAACCCGGCAGGCCGAAGGCCACCCAGGCGCCGCCCACCGCGAACAGCACGAAGGCGATGATCGCCGCGATGCTGCCGAATCGGGCGGCACGCTCGGCCACCGCGCCGTCGGTCTTGATCACCAGCATGGCGGCACCGTGGGCGACCAGCATCGACACGCTCAGCAGGCCGGCCAGCAGCGCGAAGGGCATCAGCAGGCCGAAGAACGAGCCGGTGTAGAAGATGCGCATGCTGTCATCGAAATGGAACGGCACGCCCAGCAGCACGTTGCCCACTGCCACGCCCATGATCAGCGCCGGGATGAAGCCACCGATGAACAGCGCCCAGTCCCAGGTGTTGCGCCAGCGTTCGCTGGGCATCTTGCTGCGGAACTTGAAGCCGACCGGGCGCAGGATCAGGGCGAACAGGATCACGAACATCGCCAGGTAGAAGCCAGAGAAGCTGACCGCGTACAGCGGCGGCCAGGCGGCGAAGATGGCGCCGCCACCCAGGATCAGCCACACCTGGTTGCCTTCCCAGACCGGGCCGATGGTGTTGATCACCCGGCGGCGTTCGGCGTCAGTGCGGGCGACGAAGGGCAGCAGGGTGCCCACGCCCAGGTCGAAACCATCCATCACGGCAAAACCGATCAGCAGGATGCCGAGCAGCAGCCACCAGATCACGCGCAGCGTGGTGTAGTCCAGAAGAATGAAATCCATCTTGGTTCTCCTGCCTCAGGCCTGGCCGGCGACCGGCGCCGAGGCATTGTGGGAAGCATGCGGCTGGGGCGACTGCAGCGATGGCAGCAGCTCGTCCGGACCCTTGCGGATCGCCTTGAGCATCAGCTTGATCTCGACCACGATCAGCGCGGTGTAGATGGCGGTGAAGCCGGCCAGGGTCAGCACGATTTCATGCAGGGCCAGCCCCGATGCCGCATAGAAGGTTGGCAGCACGCCATCGACCGCCCACGGCTGGCGACCATACTCGGCCACGAACCAGCCGCACTCGATCGCGATCCACGGTGCCGGCAGCGTCCACAGGGCCAGCTTGAGGAACCAGCGCTTGTCCTGGAAGTTGTTGCGGCAGGAGTAGTAGAAGGCCAGTGCGAAGAAGGCGATCAGGTAGAAGCCCAGGCCGGCCATCACGCGGAAGGTCCAGAACAGTGGCATCACGCGCGGCACCGTGTCCATCGCCGCCTGCGAGATCTCCTGCGGGGTGGCGTTGAGGATGTCATCGCGATAGCGCTTGAGCAGCAGGCCGTGGCCCAGGTCCTGCCAGTGGCGGTCGAACATCTCGCGTGCTTCGACGTCGTTCTTGTTCGCACGCAGGCGTTCCAGCGCGCCGTAGGCCAGCTGGCCGCCACGCACGCGGTGTTCGGCGCGCTCGACCAGTTCCAGGATGCCCGGAATCGGCTGGTTCAACGAACGGGTGGCGATCAGGCCCATCAGGTAGGGGATCTTCACCGCGTAGTCGTTCTGGTGGGTGTCCTGGTTCGGGATGCCGAAGGCGGTGAAGTCGGCCGGCGCACGCTCGGTCTCCCACATCGCTTCGATCGCGGCCAGCTTCATCTTCTGGTGTTCGCTGGCGGCGTAGCCACTCTCGTCACCCAGCACCACCACCGACAGCGAGGACAGCAGGCCGAACGCCGCGGCCACCGCGAACGAACGTCGGGCCAGGTCCTTGTGCTTGTTGCGCAGCAGGAACAGGGCACTGATCGCCATCACGAACACCGCACCGGTCACGTAGCCGGCGCTGACGGTGTGCACGAACTTGGCCTGCGCCACCGGGTTGAACACCACCGCCATGAAGTCGACCACTTCCATGCGCATGGTTTCCGGGTTGAACACCGCACCGGTCGGGTTCTGCATCCAGCCGTTGGCGACCAGGATCCAGATCGCCGACAGGTTGGTACCCAGCGCCATCAGCCAGGTCACCATCAGGTGCTTGACCTTGGTCAGGCGGTTCCAGCCGAAGAAGAACAGGCCGACGAAGGTGGCTTCCAGGAAGAAGGCCATCAGGCCTTCGATGGCCAGCGGCGCACCGAAGATGTCACCGACGTAGTGGCTGTAGTAGGACCAGTTCATGCCGAACTGGAATTCCATGACGATGCCGGTGGCGACGCCCATGGCGAAGTTGATGCCGAACAGGACGCCCCAGAACAGGGTCATCCTGCGCCAGATCTCCTTGCCGGTCATCACGTACACGCTCTCCATGATGGCCACCATGAAGGACAGGCCGAGGGTGAGCGGTACGAATAGGAAGTGGTACATCGCGGTCAGCGCGAATTGCAGCCGCGACAGTTCTACGACTGTCTGATCAATCATGGCCTGGCTACCTCGTTGGATAGTGCCGTTGCAGGTGGCGGGAAGGGTGGTCTACGACGTGAATGATGTGACCGACTACTTCAAACAGCCTTGATCCAGATCAATGTATGAACAGGTGCCCCGGTTGATCGTATGCCAACCTGATGAAGACTGCGACTGCTGGCCGCAGAGGCCGGCCATTGCCTGCGCCTACAATGCCGTGTCTCCCCCGTTGCCCGTGAAGACCCCTTGAGCGCTGCCGAAACCTCCTCCGTCGCCCTGTCCCAGGACGCCGAAACGACCCGCCAGCGGCGCGCCCGCAGCGCGTGGCTGGCCGATCTGGCGCGGCCTGCTCGAGGCCGCCAGCGGCTGGCGGCACTGTGCATCAGCCTGTCCGGTGCCCTGTTGATCGGCCAGGCGGCCGCCATCGCCTGGCTGGTGCAGCAGGTGCTGGTAGAGCGCGCGCCGCTGGCCTCGGGGTTGCCGGTGCTGGGCGGTCTGGCGGCGATCCTGGTGGCGCGCACGCTGCTGGGCAGCGCCACCCAGGCCGCCGCCGGTGATGTGGCCGATGCCGCGCGGTTGGCCCTGCGTGAACGCGTGTTCGGACGCCTGCTTGGCCTGGGGCCGCTGTGGCTGCGCCAGCGCCGCACCGGCGAACTGGGCGAACTGATGCTGCATCACGCTGATGCGATCGAGAGCTATTACAGCGGTTTCCTGCCGGTACGCACCGAAGTGGTGGTGGTGCCGCTGCTGATCCTGGCCGCCGTAGCCTGGGTCGACTGGGTGGTGGCGCTGATCCTGCTGTTCACTGCACCGTTGGTACCGTTCTTCATGATGCTGGTGGGCTGGGGGGCCGAAGCGGCCGGCCGCGCGCAGCTGGGTGAGCTGGCGCGGATGAGCGGCCATTTCGCCGACCGCATCAAGGGCCTGGGCCTGCTGCGCCTGTATGGCCGCGGCGAGGCTGAGCTGGAGGGGATCGAGGCAGCTGCCGAAGGCGTGCGCGTGCGCACCCTGAAGGTTCTGCGCATCGCTTTCCTTTCGTCCACGGTGCTGGAGTTCTTCGCCTCGGTCAGCGTGGCGATGGTCGCCCTGTACCTCGGGCTGAGCTATCTGGGCATGATGTCGCTGCATGCAGCGGTACCGACGCTGGGGGCGGGCCTGTTCTGCCTGCTGCTGGCGCCGGAATTCTATGCGCCGCTGCGACGGCTGGCCGCGCACTACCACGACCGTGCCAATGCGCTGGCTGCCGCTGCTGAGGTGGAGCGCCTGCTGCAGTCGCTGCCCGGTGAGCAGGGCCTGATCGAGAACGAAGCCGCGCCGCTGGCGGTGGAGCCGGCCGAGGCCGCGCTGCCGCCGCTGCGGGCACAGGGTCTAGTGCTGCGTCCGCTGGGCGCGCCGCACGATGTGCTGCAGGATCTGGACGTGCTGCTGGAACCGGGCCAGCGCCTGGCCCTGGTCGGTCCCAGCGGGTCCGGCAAGAGTACGTTGCTGGAGGCGCTGGCCGGTTGGCTGCCGCCGCGTGCCGGCAAGCTGCAGGTGCGTCCCGGCGTGCAGGTGGCCTATGCCAGCCAGCGTCCGTACCTGTTCCACGGCAGCATCGCCGACAACCTGCGCCTGGCCGATCCCGGCGCCAGCGATGCGCGCCTGCGCGCGGTGGCCGAGGCTTCGCAGGTACTGCAGTTTGCGCAGCGCCTGCCGCAGGGGCTGGATACGGTGATCGGCGAACGTGGCTTCGGCCTGTCCGGTGGTGAGGCGCGTCGCATCGGCCTGGCCCGCCTCCTGCTGCGTGATCCGCAGGTGCTGCTGCTGGACGAACCCACCGCGTTCCTGGATGCCGATACCGAAGCGGCATTGCTGCGCAGCCTGGCCGCATATGCACGTGGCCGCAGCGTGGTGGTCGCCACCCACAGCCCGGCGGTGATCGCCTGGGCCGATCGTTGCCTGCTGCTGCCGGAAGGCCGCCTGGTGGAACCGGCACAGGCGGTGCGCGCATGAGCCGTTCGCCCGATTCGCTGCGCGCGGTGTTCCTGCGCCATCGGCCGCGCCTGCTGCTCACCGTGCTGCTGCTGTGGACCACCATGCTGGCCGGCACCGCATTGCTAGGTCTGTCCGGTGGCTTCCTCACCGCCGCCGCGTTGGCTGGCGCGGCCGGCCTCGGCCAAGGCTTCAACTTCTTTTCACCGTCCGCTGGCATACGCGGGCTGACGATGGCGCGCATCGTGTCCCGCTATTTCGAGAAGCTGGTCGGCCACGACGCCACGCTGCGCATCGCCCGCGACCTGCGCGTGTGGTTCTTCCGCCGCGCGTTGCCGCTGGCACCCGCACGGTTGGGGGCTACGCGCACCGGCGACCTTCTGGCGCGCCTGCTCGGCGATATCGGTGAAGTGGACGGCCTGCTGGTGCGTGCGATCGGGCCGCTGGTGGCGTTGGGCGGATTGTCGCTGGTCGCGATCGTTTCGGCGGCACTGATCCTGCCGTCGGCTGCGGTGCTGATGGCGGTGCTGGCGCTGCTGATCGCCTTCGGCGTGCCGTGGCTGGGCGTGCGTGGCCATGACGACGAGGAGGCCGACCGTGCCGCGCATCGTGCCGCATTGCGTACCGCTGCATTCGAAGGGCTGGAAGGTGCGGGTGACCTGGCCGCGCTGCACGCCGATGCGGCCTGGCAGCTCAAGGTACGCGTAGCTGCCAAGCAGCTGGCCTCGCGTGATCGCCGCCGCCGCTGGCGCCTGATCGCGGCCTCGACGCTGCACGGTCTGGTTGCCGGGCTGGGGCTGGTGGCGATGCTGGCATTGGCCCTGCATGCGGCCGAACAGCAGCGCATCGCGCCGGAGATGGCCGCGGGCCTGGTGTTCCTGACCGTGGCGTTGATCGAGCTGTGGGCCGGCATGGGCCTGGCCTGGCAGTCGCTGCAGTCCGGGCGCATTGCCGCCGAGCGGTTGCAGGCCATCGTCGAGCAACCGCCGACGGTGGACGATCCGCAGGCGCCGCAGCCGGTACCGCAGGCCGCGCGCGTACAGTGGGATGACGTGCATTTCCAGTGGCCCGGTGCGGCGCGGCCGGTGCTGTCCGGCCTGCATCTGACCTTGGCGCCGGGCGAGCGCATCGCGATTCGCGGCGACAGCGGCAGCGGCAAGACCACGCTGTCCAGCCTGCTGCTGCGGCTGTGGGATCCGCAGCAGGGACGGCTGACCTACGGTGGCCGCGATCTGCGTGATTTCGCCCAGGCTGACTGGCACCGGCAACTGGCGTGGCTGCCGCAGAACGCGCCGGTGTTTGCCGGCAGCGTGGCCGAGAACCTGCGCCTTGGTGATCCCGATGCCAGCGACGCCGCGTTGTGGGCGGTGCTGCGCCGCGTGCGTCTGGGCGAATGGGCCGAGCGCAACGGCGGCCTGCAGGCCTGGGTGGGCGAGAACGGCGCGACGATGTCAGCCGGCCAGGCGCGGCGGTTGGCACTGGCGCGCGCGCTGCTGCGCAATGCGCCGATCCTGCTGCTGGACGAACCGACCGAAGGCCTCGACGTGGATACCGCACGCGCGTTGTTGCAGGACCTTTCCGGGTTGCTGGACGGGCGCAGCCTGTTGATGATCACCCACGACGACCTGCCCGAAGGCGTGGTCGATGCGCAGTACCGGTTGCGTGATGGGGTGTTGGAGCGCGAAGCGTGAAAACACCC
>NZ_JAOCGL010000066.1:0-22756 GCF_029842485.1 Stenotrophomonas sp. GD03777 | reverse complement strand
TGCCTTCAGCGGCACCGCGTCGCCGGCCTGCGCCACTTCCAGCAAGGCCAGCGTACGCGGCGGATCCACCATGGCCGCCAGTTCCTCAAGAATGCCAGCCACCGCCGGTAACGCGGTTTCATCGGCCACCAGCAGCACCTGGCCGACGCCGGCCGGCGGCCTCCATTCCCAACCTTCGCTGCTGTCGGCGCAGTCGGCATCGGGAGCCAGCAACACCACACGGTCGCCGGGGCGTGCATGGATGGCCCAGCGTGAGGCCGGCCCGGTCTCGCCATGCAGCACGAAATCAACATCAACCTCGCCCAGCTCTGCACGCAGCTGGCGGATGGTGTAGGTGCGCATCGGCGGGCGCTGATCGTCCGGCAGCGCCCGGTAGCGCGGATACCAGTCCTCGCCGCAGGGCACCTGCGGCAGGTCCTGGCCAGGCAAGGGGAAGAACACCTTGATGCGCTGGTCCGGGCCTTCGGTCTTCATCCGCGCCACGTCGGCGCCGGTGAACACCATGCGATCCAGGGAAGGGGAAAGAACGCGGCGCTCCTTCAGCGCCACCTCGAACAGGCGATAGGTCTGCTGCGCAGCCATTTGGGGGAAACCTCATGCAACGACATCGGATCGGCTGGCTGTCGTGCATCCACGCACCGGCTGGCTGGAGTGCCCAGCCTAGTCCGGCCGTTCCCTGCCGCAAGTGTTTCGGGCATCGTGGCCCGCCCTACCCCTGCGCGCTGCTCAGTGACCCGTGCAGGCTGCCTGCGCCGCACGCTCGCGCTGGTGTTCCCAGTACCAGAACACGAAACCGGCGCCGAAGAACGCCGCCTGGCCCAGTGCCAGGTGCAGCGGGCTACCGCTCAGCAGTGGTGACACCACGCCGGCCACCACGGTGCTGATCATCAGCTGCACAAAGGCCTGCAGCGACGAGGCCAGGCCGCGCTGATGCGGGTACATGTCCAGTACCGCCAGCGCCAGGATCGGGAAGATCAGCGCCATGCCCATGCCCCCCAGGAAGATCGGCAGTACCGCCCATGGCAGTACGAACTGTGGCGACAGCACCACGTAGCCAACGTTCAACAGCACCGACAATGCGCACAGGCCGAAACCAATGGAGACCTGGCGGGTGGGCGTGGTGTGCCCGGCCATGCGCCCGGACAGGAATGAGCCGGTGGTCATGCCGCCGATGGTCGGGATGAACAACCAGGCAAACCCGCCCTCGCCCAGGTGCAGGTGCTGCATCACGAACACCGGCGCCGAGGAGATGTACAGGAAGATTCCACCAAAGCCGATGCTGCCGGCCAGCGCCAGGCGCAGGAAGCGTGGATTGAAACCGATGCGCACGTAATCACGCATCAACGCGCGCGGTGACAACGGCACGCGCGCTTCGACCGGATGGGTCTCGGGCAGGTAGCGTGCAGTGGCCGCCAGCAGGACCAGCGCGAACACCACCAGGAACCAGAAGATCAGCGGCCATCCCGCGCCACTGAGCAGGATCCAGCCACCGATGATCGGCGCGATGGCCGGGGCGATGCCGAACAGCATGGACACCTGGCTCATCAGCCGCTGCGCGTCATGGCCGTGGTACAGGTCGCGGATCACCGCGCGGCCGACGATCATGCCGACACCCGCCGACAGGCCCTGCAGCGCGCGGAAGGCCAGCAGTGTGGTCAGGTCGGTGGACAGTGCGCAGCCCACCGAGGCGCCGACGAACACCACCAGTCCACCGAGGATCACCCGCTTGCGGCCCCAGGCGTCGGACAGCGGGCCGTGCGCCAGGCTCATCAGGCCGTAGAACAGCAGGTACACGCTGATGGTCTGCTGCACCGCCACCTCGTCCACCGCCAGGCGCCGGGCCAGTTGCGGGAAGGCCGGGAAGATGGTGTCGATCGAGAACGGGCCGAACATGGCCAGGCCGGCAAGCAGCAGGGCCATGCGGCGGGTGGAGGGAGCAACAGCGGCGGTCATGGGAAAGGCGTCCGGCAGGGCCATGCGTGGCACGCACGGCGGGCGCCGGTCCCCGTCTGCAGGGAGGGCGCCAGATGAATTCAGGTATCTGGCCATCATAGGTGGGGATTGCGCCTGATGCCATGCAGCGATGCACAAAACGCACGTCCGGGCCATCGGCCATTCAGGCGCAGCGGCCAGGCCCGTAGACGGCCAGCGGGCCCGCAACGGGCTATAATCGGCGGGCAACACGGTGGGAGAAGCGGAACACCGCTGCCGAAGGCGCAACGCCCGTAATCGCTCAGGCCCGATACCACCCGTAACAGAACTCTGGAGAGACCGGTTCGATCCGGCGCCGAAGGGGCACGAAGCTGCGGTCCGCCGCGCTTTTAAACTCTCAGGCAAAAGGACAGAGGGGCGCCCCGCAGACCGCCGACCGGCGGCTTGTGCCCGTGCGTGTGCCCTTTCCTGACGGATCCTTCGCCATGTCCCAGAACACCCCTTCCCTGCGTGAGCTCGAGCACCACAATGCGTTCGTCGAGCGCCACATCGGCCCCAACGATGCCGAGATCGCGCAGATGCTCGACGTCGTCGGCCACGCGTCGCTGGATGCGATGACCGATGCCATCGTGCCGGCCAAGATCAAGTCGCCGGCGCCGCTGGCGCTGCCGGAGTCGATGACCGAAGTGCAGGCACTGGCGAAGATCCGCGCGATCGCCGACAAGAACACCGTGCTGCGCAGCTTCATCGGCCAGGGCTACTACGGTACCCACACCCCGAACGTGATCCTGCGCAACATCCTGGAAAACCCGGCCTGGTACACCGCCTACACCCCGTACCAGGCCGAGATCTCGCAGGGCCGCATGGAAGCGCTGATCAACTTCCAGACCCTGTGCGCCGACCTGACCGGCATGGAGATCGCCAACGCCTCGCTGCTGGACGAAGCCACCGCCGCCGCTGAAGCGATGACCCTGGCCAAGCGTTCGGCCAAGTCGAAGTCGGACACCTTCTTCGTGCACGACGCCGTGCACCCGCAGACCCTGGAACTGCTGCGTACCCGCGCAGAACCGATGGGCATCGTGCTGCGCGTCGGCACCCCGGCCGAAGCACTGGAAGCGGAAGCCTTCGGCCTGCTGCTGCAGTACCCGGACACCTTCGGCCAGGTCGGCGACTACAAGGCGCTGGTCGAGGCCGTGCATGCACGCGGCGGCCTGGTGGCCGTGGCCACCGACCTGCTGGCGCTGACCCTGCTGGCCGCTCCCGGCGAATGGGGCGCGGACATCGTGGTCGGCAACAGCCAGCGTTTCGGCGTGCCGTTCGGCTTCGGCGGCCCGCACGCCGCGTTCATGGCCTGCCGTGACGCCTACAAGCGCTCGATGCCGGGCCGCCTGATCGGTGTCTCCATCGATGCCCAGGGCAACCCGGCCTATCGCCTGACCCTGCAGACCCGCGAGCAGCACATCCGCCGCGAGAAGGCGACGTCGAACATCTGTACCGCACAGGTGCTGCTGGCGGTGATGGCCTCGATGTATGCGGTCTACCACGGCCCGGAAGGCCTGACCCGCATCGCCCGGCGCACCCACCGCCTGGCCTCGATCCTGGCTGCGGCACTGCGCAACGCCGGCGTGCAGGTCGGTGGCGACTTCTTCGACACCCTGCACATCACCGGCGTGCATGCCGATGAGATCCACGCCAAGGCACGCGCCGCCGGCTACAACCTTCGCGCGATCGACAGCGACTCGGTCGGCATCAGCCTGGACGAGACCGCCACCCGCGCCGACGTGGTCGCGCTGGCCGCCGTGTTCGGCGCGCAGGCTGACGTCGAGGCGCTGGACGCCAGCACCGCCGACGCGCTGCCGGCGGGCCTGCTGCGCCAGTCCGCGTTCCTGACCCACCCGGTGTTCAACACCCACCACAGCGAGCACGAACTGCTGCGCTACCTGCGTTCGCTGGCCGACAAGGACCTGGCGATGGACCGCACGATGATCCCGCTGGGTTCGTGCACCATGAAGCTCAACGCCACCGCCGAGATGATCCCGGTGACCTGGCCGGAGTTCTCGCAGATCCACCCGCTGGTGCCGGCCGACCAGGCGCTGGGCTACAAGGAACTGATCGACACGCTGGAAGCGATGCTGGTCGAATGCACCGGCTACGACGCGGTCAGCCTACAGCCGAACTCCGGCGCGCAGGGCGAGTACGCCGGCCTGCTGGCGATCCGTGCCTACCACCGCTCGCGCGGCGAAGGCCACCGCGACATCTGCCTGATCCCGGACTCGGCGCACGGCACCAACCCGGCCTCGGCGCAGATGTGCGGCATGAAGGTCGTGGTGACCAAGACCGATGCCAACGGCAACGTCGACGTCGAGGACATCCGCCTCAACGCCGAGAAGTACAGCGACCGCCTGGCCGCGATCATGATGACCTACCCGTCCACGCACGGCGTGTTCGAGGAAGAGGTGGTCGAGATCTGCGAGATCATCCACAAGCACGGCGGCCAGGTGTACACCGACGGCGCCAACATGAACGCCCTGGTCGGCGTGGCCAAGCCGGGCAAGTGGGGTTCGGACGTTTCGCACCTGAACCTGCACAAGACCTTCTGCATCCCGCACGGCGGTGGTGGCCCGGGCGTGGGCCCGTGCGCGGTCAAGGAGCACCTGGCCCCGTTCCTGCCGGGCAAGCTGGGTGACAACGGCCCGGTCGGCATGGTCAGCGCGGCCAGCTTCGGCAGTGCTTCGATCCTGCCGATCAGCTGGATGTACATCGCGATGATGGGCCGCGAAGGCCTGCGCAAGGCCACCCAGGTCGCGCAGCTCAACGCCAACTACATTGCCAAGCGCCTGGCTCCGCACTTCAAGACCCTGTACACCGGCCGTAACGGCCTGGTGGCGCACGAGTGCATCCTGGACGTGCGCCCGCTGGAGAAGACCAGCGGCATCGGTGCCGAGGACGTCGCCAAGCGCCTGATCGACTTCGGCTTCCACGCCCCGACCCTGAGCTTCCCGGTGGCCGGCACGCTGATGGTCGAGCCAACCGAGAGCGAGTCGCTGCACGAGCTGGACCGTTTCATCAACGCGATGATCCAGATCCGAGAGGAAATCAGCGCGATCGAAGACGGTCGCCTGGACCGCGAGGACAACCCGCTGAAGAACGCCCCGCACACCGCCACCGCGGTGACCGCCAGCGAGTGGACCCACGCCTATCCGCGTGAACTGGCCGCCTTCCCGCTGGCCAGCCTGAAGCAGAGCAAGTACTGGCCGCCGGTGGCACGCGTCGACAACGTGTACGGTGACAAGAACGTGATGTGCGCCTGCATCCCGGTCGATGCCTACAAGGATGATGAAGTCGAGGCTTGATTCCTCACTGCATCGATAAAGAAAACGGCCCGCGCAAGCGGGCCGTTTTCATGAGGGCGTGTGGACCAGGGTCCACACCCACAATTACCCGATCACGGGTCCGGCATCTGTCCCAGGCTCAACTGCCACGATACGCCGAAGCGGTCCTGCACCCAGCCATAGCGGTTGCTGAAGTCGTAGTCACCCACCGGCATCAGCCAATGGCCGCCCTCGCCCAGCACGCGTGCCGCACGCTCGAACTGCTCGGCACCGGAGCACTCGACGAACAGCGAGATCGACGGGCTGAAGGTGAAGTCGTGCACATCCAGGCTGTCGAAGCACAGGTAATGGGTGCCACCGAGCAGGAAGATCGCCTGGCGGACCTGGCCGGGCACGCCGGCGCCGGCCCCCTCGGGGTGGCGTTGCAGGGCCAGCAGGCGGAAATCGGCGAAGGCTTCGGCGTACAGGGCCAGGGCGGCCTCGGCCTGGCCGGTGAACATCAGGAAGGGACGGCTGCGCAGCATGCGGTACTCCTGGTCGACGGGCCGCTGGCGGCCCACGCGATCAGGATGGCACGGCGGATGTATGCCTGCTGTAGAGCCGAGCCCGCGCTCGGCTGGCGGCCACGCGAACAGCAGCCGACCGTAGGGTCGGCTCTACAGAACATTCGGCGACCGCAACCGACCGTGGGGCCGGTTCTACAGCGGCAGTCACGCCTGGCGCATGCGCCGTGCGATGGCGCTGCCGGCGGCAATCGTGGCGGTCAACGCCACCATCGACAGGAACTGCAGGCGGGTGTGCGACTCACTCAGCAGCAGGCCGAAGATCAACGCCAGGATCGCCAGCGCGCAGCAGGTCAGCCACGGGAAACCGGCCATGCGGAACGGCAGGCGGGTACCCAGGCGATCGGCGCGGCGGCGCAGTACCAGCTGCGAAACCAGCGACAACGTCCACACCAGCAGGCAGGTGGAACCGACGATGTTGAGCAGTACCGGCAGCACCCGGTCCGGGAACAGCAGTTCCATCACCGTCGCAGCGAAACCGAACAGCACGCTGGCCAGCACGGCGATCACCGGCACCTGGCGCGGATCGGTCCAGCCCAGCACCGCCGGCGCCTCGCGGCGCTGCGCCAGCGAATACATCATGCGCGAGGCGCCGTAGAGGTTGGCATTGAGTGCCGACAGCAGCGCGATCACCGCGATCAGGGTGATGGCGGTGCCGGCGCCCGGAATGCGCGCAATGTCCAGCACGGCGGCGAAGGGCGACTTCAGTGCTTCGCTGGTCCAGGGCACCACGGCGATGATCACGCTCAGCGAGCCGATGTAGAACACCAGGATGCGCCAGGCCACGGTACGGATGGCACGGGCGATGCTGCGTTCGGGATCTTCGGTTTCGGCCGCCGCAACGGCAACGATTTCGGTGCCACCGAAGGCAAAAACGACAACCAGCAGCGCCGCACCGATCCCGGCCAGGCCCTTCGGTGCGAAACCACCGTGTTCGGTGAAGTTGCTCAGGCCAGGTGAGGTGACCTGCGGCAGCCAGCCCATCAGCAGTGCCACGCCGATGGCAATGAAGGCCAGGATCGCCGCCACTTTCAGGATGGCGAACCAGAATTCGAACTCGCCGAAGTTCTTCACCCCGAGCAGGTTGATCGCAGTGAAGAACAGCATGAAGGCCAACGCAGCCATCGGCACCGGCACCACCGGCCAGACCGTGGCAAGCAACCCGGCCGCACCGACCGCCTCGGCGGCGATCACGATCACCAGCTGCACCCACCACAACCAGCCGACCGTGGCGCCAGCGGTGGCGCCCATGGCATCGGCGGCGTACACCGAGAACGCGCCGCTGGTCGGTTTGGCCGCCGCCATCTCGCCCAGTGCGTTCATCACGATGATCACCAGCGCGCCGGCGACCAGATACGAGACCAGAACCGCCGGCCCGGCCGCCTGCACACCCACGCCCGAGCCGAGGAACAGGCCGGCGCCGATGGCACTGCCCAGGCCCATCATGATCAGCTGGCGGGGCTTGAGCGAATGTCCGAGGCGGGACGGCGAAGCGGTCGGAATCGAATTGGGCATCGGCGGGGCTGGCGGCGGGCTACAGGGGCGACACCTTACCCTGTCCCAGGCCCGCGGGGATAGGCACAGCGCAGCAGGGGGCTCAGGCCAGTGCGGGCTCGCCGACGTTGCCGCCGATCCGGGCGCGATAGGCGCGCGGCGAGAAACCGGTTTCAGCCTTGAACTTGCGGGTGAAGGCGCTCTGGTCGCTGAAACCGCAGGCCTGGCCGATGCAGGCAATGCTGTCGTCGCCATGCAACAGGTGCATGGCCATCTGGATCCGCAGCCGGGTCAGCACCTGCTGCGGGGTCATCTGGAACACCTTGCGGAAACTGCGCTCCAGCTTGGACAGCGAGAAGCCGGTGATGTCCAGCAGGGTCTGCATGCGCACGTTCTCGGCGTAGTGCGCGTTGAGGTGGGCCAGGGCCAGCCGCAGCTGCTCGTACTGGGCGCCCAGGCTGTCCTTCTGGCCCAGGTCGCGGGAAATGCCGATCAGGCCCTCGATGGCGCCATCGACCAGCAACGGGCGCTTGCAGGTCAGGCACCAGCCCGGTTCGCGGTTGGCGAACAGGTGCAGCTCCATCAGGTTCTCGATCACCTCGCCGGACAGCACGCGGGCGTCCTGGTCGACATAGTCCGCGCTGAGGCCGGTCGGGTAGATCTCGGCCGCTGTGCGCCCGATCACGTCCTTGCGTGCGCGCAGGCCCAGCCGTCGCAGCATGGTCTGGTTGACGTGGGTATACCGCCCCTGGCGGTCCTTGATGAAGAACAGCACATCCGGGATGGCGTCGAACAGGGCTTCGATGTCGGCGGGCTCGACTCGCATGGGGCAAGCATACCCGAGCCTGCTTTTGCCCGTACGTTCACCTTTGCCGGACCTGGGTTTAACGGGTTCGGTTCCAGTGTCGTGGTTCCCTTGATGATCCGGAGCCTCCCCCCCATGGCCGCCAGCAAGCCGACCGGCAAGCGCGCAACCGAAAACCACCCCCGCGGCAACGGCGATGAACTGCACCCGCGCGCCGGCGGCAGCCACCCGGCGATGACCACCGATCAGGGCATCCCGGTGGCAGACAACCAGAACTCCCTGCGGCAGGGACCTCGAGGACCCACGCTGCTGGAAGACTTCATCCTTCGCGAGAAGATCACCCACTTCGATCACGAACGCATTCCCGAGCGCATCGTGCACGCACGTGGCAGCGCGGCACATGGCTACTTCGAGTTGACCCGGTCTCTGGCCGCCCACACCCGGGCGCGCATCCTGACCGAGGTAGGCGTGAAGACGCCCGTGTTCACCCGCTTCTCGACCGTGGCCGGTGGCGCAGGGTCGGTGGACACTCCGCGCGACGTGCGCGGCTTCGCGGTCAAGTTCTATACCAAGGAAGGCAACTGGGATCTGGTCGGCAACAACATCCCGGTCTTCTTCATCCAGGACGCCATGAAATTCCCGGACCTGGTGCATGCGGTGAAGATGGAACCAGACCGTGCGTTCCCGCAGGCGGCTTCGGCCCATGACACCTTCTGGGACTTCATTTCGCTGATGCCCGAGTCGATGCACATGATCATGTGGGCGATGAGCGACCGCGCCATTCCGCGTTCGCTGCGCATGATCGAAGGCTTCGGGGTGCACAGCTTCCGCCTGCTGAACGAGGCGGGCGAGTCGACCTTCGTCAAGTTCCATTGGCGGCCAAAGCTGGGCATCCAGTCAACGGTCTGGGACGAAGCGTTGAAACTGCAATCGGCTGACAATGACTTCCATCGCCGCGACCTGTTCGAGGCCATCCAGCGAGGTGATTTCCCCGAGTGGGAACTGGCGGTACAGCTGTTCACGGAAGAGGAGGCCGAGGCATTTCCGTTCGACCACCTGGACCCGACCAAGATCATTCCCGAATCGCTTGTGCCGTTGCAGGTGATCGGGCGCATGGTGCTGGACCGCTGGCCCGACAACTTCTTCGCCGAGACCGAACAGGTGGCGTTCTGCCCGGCCAACGTGCCGCCGGGCATCGATTTCAGCAACGATCCGCTGCTGCAGGGCCGCCTGTTCTCCTACCTGGACACCCAGCTGCTGCGCCTTGGCGGCCCGAACTTCCACCAGATCCCGGTGAATGCTCCGAAGTGCCCGTTTGCCAATCATCAGCGCGATGGCCACATGCAGATGCAGGTGCCCAAGGGCCGCGTGGCCTACGATCCCAGCTCGCTGCAGGACGACACCCCGCGCGAGACACCGGCCGGTTTCCGCAGCCATGCCAGCGCCGACGATGGCCGCAAGGGCCGCACGCGTGCGGAGAGTTTCGCCGACCACTACAGCCAGGCCCGGATGTTCTTCCGCAGCCTTGAAAAGCCGGAGCAGGCGCACCTGGCATCGGCGCTGGTCTTCGAGTTGTCCAAGGTGGAAACGCTGAAGGTGCGGGTGCGCACCGTCAGCCACCTGCGCAACATCGACGAATCGCTGGCCCGGCGCGTGGCCGATGGTCTGGCGTTGCCTGCACTGCCCGACGCGGCGCCGACTGCTACCCCGGTGCGGGACATGCCCCCCGCTCCCGAGGTGCGCGTGATCGGGCGCAACAAGCCCATCCTGCAGGGTCGCTGCATCGGCGTCCTGTTCGATGAGGGCTCCGATGCCCGCGTGATCGCCAGCCTGAGCAAGGCCGCTCGGAAGGCAGGTGCGGAGGTGAAGCTGGTGGCACCAAAAGTGGGAGGCGCCACGCTGAGCGATGGGGCGATGCAGGCGGCGGATGGGCAACTGGCGGGCACGCCATCGGCTGTGTTCGATGCGGTGGCCGTGGTGCTCAGCCCGGAAGCCGCGAAGGCCTTGTCGAAAGAGAGTGCAGCCGTCGAATTCGTCAGCCAGGCGTGGGCGCACCTGAAGGCCATCGCCAGCGACGCAGGCGGCCAGACGCTGCTGAAGGCGGCGCGGGTCGGCAACGATGCCGGCATCGTCGAAGCGGAAGACGCCAAGGCTTTCCTGGCAGTCGCCGCCACCCGCCAGTGGGCGCGTGAGCCCAAGCTGCGCCTGCTGGCCTGACCACTACAACAGGAGAACCGTCATGCCCCGTGGTGACAAATCCGCATATACCGGGAAACAGAAGCGCCAGGCCGAGCACATCGAGGACAGCGAGCGCGAGCGCGGCGCGAGTGAAGGCACCGCCGAGCGCATCGCCTGGGCCACCGTGAACAAGCAGGACGGTGGCGGCAAACGTAGCGGCAGCGCACGCAAGGGCACGAAGAAGGCGGCGAGCAAGAAGGCGCCTGCGAAGAAGGCGGCGGCAAAGAAGGCACCGGCTCGTAAGACCGCCACCAAGAAGGCCGCAAAGAAGACAGCGGTCAAGAAGGCCGGTACAGCCGCCTCGCGCAGTGCTGCAGCGAAGAAGGCGGCCAAGACCCGTGCGGCGAAGAAGACAGTGCGCAAGGTGGCGGCCAGGAAAGCGGCACGTACCCGCGCCCGCAGTTGAGCGCATCGTTCAACGCGGCAACGTCCTCATCCACGCGGCCACTTCGGCTGCAGCTGCGTCGGCACGCGCCTGCAGCAGCAGATGTGGCCCCTCCAACGACACATGGCGGGCATCGGGCAACAGGGCCTGCAGCTCGGCCACGCTGGGCGGCCACAGCAGGCGGTCGTGGCACGCGTGCAGGCACAGCGTCGGCACCTGGATTGCTGGCAGCAATGCACGCACGTCGACCCGCAGGGTCGCTGCGGCGCGTTGCCGCAACGTGCTCGTCGGAGTCCTGGCCAACGCATCGCGCAGCATCGACGTGTGCCCGCGGGTGTACCACGGCCCCAGCAACAGGCGCGCCAGCAATGCCACGGGAGGCAGCGGCCAGGCCGGCGACAGCAGGGCTGCGCTGGCTGCCGGCAGTGGCACCGGCCGACGCGCAAAGGTCGCTGCAAGCACCAGTCCGCGCAGCCCGGTGGGATGGCGCGTGGCCAGTTCAACAGCCAACGGGCCCGAGAAAGACTCGGCGAGCAGGATGAAGGGACGACTGGGCAGCTGCGACCACAGCCGTTGGGCAAGCGTGGCGTGATCCTGCGGTCCCTGCGCGGGCAGCGTGATCGCCTGCGTTGTCAGACCGTAAGCCTGGAGTGCCGACAGGAACGGGGGCGACAGCCTGCTGGAGCCATCCAGACCGGGCAGCATCAGCACGTGCTGCGGCGCGGCCGATGCAGGGAAACAGATCGGCGTTTCCTCGCTCCCGATTCCCATGCCACCTCCTTTGCTGGCAAGCATCACCCACATCGGCAGGCAACGGAACCCCTGCTCCGGCTGTCCTGCTGCTTTGCCGGCCAATGTTGGGCAATACTACCCGCTCTGCCGCGGGACGCGGCTACCCGGGAGAGCCGTTGATGCGATGGACCTGCGCGCTGGCCATGATGGCCATGATGCTGCCACTGAACAGCTCCGCCAGCGATGGTTGGATAAATGGGGATGGCAAGGCGTTGACGGAGACCGATGCCATGAAATCCAGCGGCGGCTTCGCGGCATCGCTGCTGGTCACTTCCGATGCCGACTGGCGGGCCAAGTGGGAGACCCCGCCGGAGACCACTCCCAGCTTCAACGAGGCCAACGAAGTCCACCTGGGCGGTGAGTTGTTCCTGCTGACATTCCTCTCCAACCCGCAACTGGACGAGAACCGCGTACCCAAGGTGCACTGCGATCTGCGCATGCTGCGCCCGGACGGCAGTACCAGTATCGACGAACGCGATGTTCCCTGTTTCACCGCCGCCCTGACCGGCCCGCCAAACCTGCTGTACATGACCAACCTGCACCTGAAGTTCGTCGCCGAGGCCGGTGATCCCAAAGGCACGTGGACTGCGCAGGTGGTGGTCCGGGATCTGCTGCGGAAGGTGAGCCTGCCGCTGCAGGCCCGCTTCGACGTCCGTTGAACCGGGGCATGCGGATGAAGATGCGGCGACTCCTGAGCTGGACCGGTCTTGCGCTTTGCGTGGTCTACCTGCTGTTGACCGCATGGCTGGTTCACGGCGCGCAGTCGGAGGGGGACCCGAAGGGTACCTATATCCTGATGGCGCTCCCCATCACCCTGCAGTCTGCCGCACTCGATGCCATCGGCGCAGGCGGCCTGCTGCGTGGCAAACCCTGGTCGACCGCATATGCAGTGCTGGTTCCGCCGACACTGCTGTTGCTGTACGCAGCCGGCTGGCTGATCGAACGCTCAGCCCGCGGGCGCTAGCCCGCGGCGTCGGTCCGGTGGGGTGCGTCGACGCCCTGCATGCGGGACATCGCAGGCAGGGCGCCATCCAGTATCAGTTACAGGTCGCTTACGCCGCCCGCGCCGGCATGACCGGCATGCGCGGCCCCTGCTCCAGCTGGAATACCGCCACTGACGTGGTCAGTGCATGCGCCTGTTCTTCCAGCGCGCGGCTCGCGGCAGTGGCTTCTTCCACAAGCGCGGCGTTCTGCTGGGTCACCTGGTCCATCTGCACCACCACCTGGTTGACCTGCTCGATGCCGGCGGCCTGCTCCTTGCTGGCCGCTGCGATGTCGCTCATCAGCTGGGTGGTGCGCGAACTGGCCTGCGCCACGCGTGCGATCGCGGCTTCCGATTCAACGGTCACCGCCAGGCCACTCTTCACCTTGGAAGCGGCGTCCTCGATCAGTTCCTTGATCTCCTTGGCGGCGACACCGGCACGCTGTGCGAGCGTGCGCACTTCGCTGGCGACCACGGCAAAGCCACGGCCCTGCTCGCCTGCACGCGCAGCTTCCACTGCGGCATTCAGCGCCAGGATGTTGGTCTGGAACGCGATGCCGTCGATCACCGTGGAGATTTCCGAGATGCGCGCCGAGGACTGATCGATTTCGCCCATCACCGATGCCATCTGTGCCATCGCCTGCTCGGTCTCGCGCACGGCGGCACCGGCGGCATGCGCTTCGCTGTCGGCCTGACGCGCCAGTTCGGCGTTCTGGCGTACGGTGGAGGTCAGCTCCTCCATCGACGCGGCCGCTTCTTCCAGATTCGCGGCCTGCTGCTCGGTGCGGCGCGACAGGTCGTTGTTGCCGGCGGCCAGTTCCTGGGCCGCGTTGTTGATGCTGTCGGCAGCCACCTGGATGCCGCGGACAATGCCGGTCAGCTGCGCGGTGGTGGTGTTGGCATCGTCGCGCATGCGCGCAAACACGCCGTCGTACTCGCCCTCCATGCGTGCGGTCAGGTCGCCATGCGAGATCGCGCGCAGCACGTCGGAAACATCGGCGATGCTGGCCTGCGAACTGGCCATCATGCCGTTGAGGTGCTCGACCATCGTCTTGAACTGGTACTGGAACGCAGCGGCATCGCCACGCATGCTGAAATCGCCGGCGCGTGCGGCGCGGGCCAGTTCATCGATCTGCGCGTTGATCGCCATCAGGCTCTGCTTCACCGCCGCCAGGGTGCGGGTCAGCGTGCCCTTCTCACCCGGGTAGTCCGGCAGGTCGCGGCTGAGGTCACCCATGGCGTAACGCTGCATCACCTCGGCCATCAGCAGTTCCACCTGCACGTGCGATTCGACCAGGCTGTTGGTGGCCTGCACCATGCGGCCGAAATCACCGGGGAACGCACTGGCGTCCATGCGATAGCGGATTGCACCGGCCTCGTGCTGCTCGGCCATCTGCAACTGCGCGCCGATCGCCGCCTGCACACTCTGGCGCACGCTGGCCATCGCCTCGCCCAGCTGGGTCAGCTCGTCGCGGCCACCGAGGCGGAACTCCTGGTCCAGCTGTCCCTTGGACAGGCGCTCGGCCAGGTTCACCGCGCGCGCCAGCGGACCGGTCAGGCTGCGGCCGATCATCACCGAGGCACCGATGCCCACCAGCAGCGCGACGCCGCCCAGCACCAGCAGCTGCAGCAGGCTGCGCTCGCCCAGGCGGATCGCCTCGGCGGCAGCCTCACGGCTTTCCTTCTCCTCGAAGTCCACGCCATCGGACAGCGCCTTGTTCCAGCCGTTGGCGGCTTCCTGCACCGGACCCAGGGTCAGCGCCACGGCGCCCGGGTAGTCGCCCTGCTCCATCAGTTCGCTGGTCTGCTTGTTGAGCGGGCGCGCGATGGCACGCTTGGCCGCGATGGTTTCCGCGATGGCCTTGCCCTCCGCATCGCCTGGCAGCGCCTGGTAGGCGGTCCAGCTGGCCTCATAGCGCTTGACCAGATCGGCAATGCGCTTCTCATCGCTGCCGCGGTCTTCGCCCTGGCGGATCAGCATCTCGCGCCGCACCACCATCATCTGGTTGTTGGCGTCGAGCATCTGCGACAACAGGCGCACCTTGGCCACGCTGACGTCGACCACCTGCTGCATCGCGCGCTTCTGCACGACGCTGGCGGTGGCGCCGGTGGCCACTACGGCGGCAACCAGCAGCAGCAACAGGCCAAAGCCCAGCCCAAGACGCCAGGCGACCCTGACGTTCCTCAAGTAGTTCATGGGGGTATCCAAAACGGGGGGATGTGGCCTTATCGGCGGCACGGCAGGCAATCTTGATCGCCGCCCATCGACGGCGTCGGCCACCGTTCACCTTGGTGAGCCCCCGTCCCAGCGACACCTGCCGCTGGCAACCGGCCGCAATGACATGCCTGCTCATGCGGGCATCAGATCCCTTTCACGGCGGCTCGGCGCCGCCTGCGGGCAAGGTGGCGGCGTACCTGCTGGAGATCCCAATGCGCTCATCTGTGTCCCGATCCACCCTGCTCGCAATCTCGCTGCTGGCGTCGCCGGCCTTCGCGCAGGCGCCGCCGCCCGGGCTGCCCGCCCCCATTGCCGAGAAGGCTGGCCCGGACACCGCAGTGCGCTCCGCACTGCATGCCCAGGTGCTGCTGGATCGTGCGAACTTCTCTCCGGGCCAGATTGATGGTGAGCTAGGCAGCAACCAGCGGCGGGCGGTGTCAGGCCTCCAGGCGGCACACGGCCTGACCGTAACGGGTGAGCTGGACGACGCCACCTGGAAGGCTCTGCAGGCCGATACGATCACGCCGCTGGCCAGCTACACGCTGACTGCTGAGGATGTCGTCGGCCCGTTCCAGCCGATACCGAAAGGACCCGCCGCCCAGGCCAAGCTGAAATCTTTGGGCTACGGTAGTGTGGAAGAAGCCCTGGGCGAGCGCTTCCACGCGTCCCCAGAGCTGATGAAGATGCTCAATCCCGGCGTGGATCTGACCAGGGCTGGCAGCCGCATCCAGGTCCCCAACATCGCCCCGGCCGCATTGCCGAAGGCCGCCAGGATCGTGGTCGACAAATCCGACTCCACGCTGCAGCTACTGGACGCACAGGGCAAGCTGATCGCGCAGGTGCCGGTGTCATCCGGCAGCCAGCACGACCCATTGCCGATCGGCGAATGGAAGATCCTGGGCGTGTACCGCGACCCGCCGTTCCACTACAACCCCAAGCTGTTCTGGGATGCCCGCAAGGGGGAAAAGAAGGCCACGCTGCCGCCCGGCCCGAACAATCCGGTCGGCCGGGTCTGGATCGATCTGTCCAAGCCGCATTACGGCTTGCATGGCACGCCTGAACCCGGCCACGTGGGCAAGACCGAGTCGCATGGCTGCGTACGCATGACCAATTGGGATGCACTGCGCGTGGCCGACGCAGTGGACACCTCGGTGCCTGTCGTGATGCAGGAGTGAGTCGATGCGTCTTTCGCAACTGATCGTGCTGGGTGTTCTGCTGGGATTGGGTGCAGGTTGGTGGCTGCACCGCGATATGGATGAGCCGGTGACCGACGCGCTGCCGGAAGCGCCATCGACGGTGGCCGCCGCGCCGGTGACGGAACCGGTAGCGCCAGGTGCAACAGCCCCACCCGCCTCCACTGCGCCGCCGGCCGCGCAGGCTCCGGATGCCCCGTCCGGCCTGCTGCTGCCGGTGCAGGGCATCCTGCCCTCGCAGCTGCGCGATACCTTCACCGATGCACGCAGCGAGGGCCGCGTACACGATGCCATCGACATCATGGCCGATGCAGGAACGCCGGTACTGGCGGTGGCGGATGGCACGGTGGAAAAACTGTTCGACAGCGAGCGCGGTGGACTGACGATCTACCAGTTCGAGCCCGGTGGACGCTGGTGCTACTACTACGCGCATCTGCAGCGCTATGCCGATGGCCTGGCCGAAAAGCAGGTGATCAGGCGCGGCGAGGTGATCGGCTACGTCGGCAGCACGGGCAACGCCAGCGCCCATGCCCCGCACCTGCATTTCGAGGTGCATGTGCTGGGGCCAGAGAAGCAGTGGTGGAAGGGAGAGTCGATCAATCCCTATCCACTGCTGAAGTCGGCAGCGATGATGCCCGGCGCTGCCAGCGCCACAACGCCACAGTAAAGACAGCCAACGCGGCCCCTGGAATCAGCAGGAACAGCGCCGCCATCTTCCAGAAGAAGAACGGCCACAGCCAGAGGTAGTCGAGGTCGGTCAGCTTCAGCACGTCCATCGGCGGCAGCAGGTCCACCGAGGCCGCACGGCCGGCCAACGCCGGATCGACCTCCAGCACGGTCAGCCGCAGCGAGGAACGGCCTCGCGGCAGTGCGTCACTGCGGCCGTAGCCGAAGTACGAGGCGGCGACCCGGTCTCGCTCGACCGATTCCAGTGCGCGATGGATCTCCGGATCGGTCACCGCCGAGCGGCTCTCCGCGCGGAACTCGGTGCGATCGGTTGGGGTTTCCGCGCGCAGGCGCAGCTCGGGATCGACCGCCGGATCGGCGCCGTCATCCGCATAACGCAGACGCAGTCGCAGCGGGTCGTCGATGAAGCGGTACACCGTGATCTCGGCGGTCGCGCCCGGCTGCAGCACCAGCGGCAGGGTCTGCGTGCGCGAAGCCAGGTAATTGGCGAGCGCGCCCAGCACCAGCACGATGCAGGCCAGCGTCCACAGGCTCCACAGCAGCCACAGAGTCACCCGTGCGACCGTCTCGCCCTTCATACCGAAGTCTCCGTCATCGCTGCGCTGCCCTGCCGGCTGTGCCGCCACAGTACCGAAAACGAAAAAGCCCCGCTTGCGCGGGGCTTTTCCTTCAGCAACACCAGGCAGGGCCCAGCGCTACCGGTCTCTCACTCAGGCAAACGGATCCTGCAGGACCATGGTGTGGTCGCGGTCCGGGCCGGTCGAAACGATGCTGATCGGGCAGCCGGCCAGTTCTTCCAGCGAACGCAGGTAGGCGCGTGCCGCCGGCGGCAGCTCGTCCCACTGGGTGATGCCGTGGGTGTTCTCGCTCCAGCCCGGGAACTCCAGGTACACCGGGGTGCACTCTTCCCAGCCCTGCGCATCCAGCGGAGCATATTCGGTGCGCTTGCCGTTGTATTCGTAGGCGATGCAGACCTTCAGCTTTTCCATGCCATCGAGCACGTCCAGCTTGGTGATGCACAGGCCGCTGATGCCGTTGATGGCCACGGCGCGCTTCAGTGCGACGATGTCCATCCAGCCGCAACGACGCGGGCGGCCGGTCGAGGCACCGTACTCAGCGCCACGGTCACGGATGCCCTGGCCGACTTCGTCGTCCAGTTCGGTCGGGAACGGGCCGCCGCCGACGCGGGTGGCGTAGGCCTTGGCGATGCCCAGCACGTAGTCGATCGAATCGGCGCCGACGCCGGAACCGGCCAGCGCACCACCGACGGTGGTGTTGGAGCTGGTGACGTACGGGTAGGTGCCGTGGTCGATGTCCAGCAGCGCGCCCTGCGCGCCTTCGAACAGCACGCGCTTACCCTGCTTGCGCAGGTCGTGCAGGATGCCGGCCACGTCGGACTTCATCGGCTGCACGTATTCGCCGAAGGCCAGCGCTTCGTCGAAGGTCTTCTGGAAGTCGACCGCATCGGTGTTCAGATACTTGGTCAGCACGAAGTTGTGGTAATCCAGCGCGGTGCGCAGCAGTTCTTCCAGCTGCTTCGGGTAATGCAGGTCGGCGATGCGGATGCCGCGACGCGCCACCTTGTCTTCGTAGGCCGGGCCGATGCCACGGCCGGTGGTGCCGATCGCCTTGCCACCGGCAGCGCGTTCGCGCGCCTGGTCCAGGGCGATGTGGTACGGCATGATCAGCGGCGCGGCCGGGGAGATCTTCAGGCGCGAACGTACTTCCACGCCGGAGGCTTCCAGCTCGGCGATTTCCTTCTGCAGCGCGGCCGGCGAGATCACCACGCCGTTGCCGATCAGGCACAGCGCGTCGTCACGCAGGATGCCCGACGGGATCAGGTGCAGGACGGTCTTCTTGCCGTTGATGACCAGGGTGTGGCCGGCATTGTGGCCACCCTGGAAGCGCACGACGGCGCCGATTTCCTCAGTGAGCAGATCGACGATCTTGCCCTTGCCTTCATCGCCCCACTGGGCACCCAACACTACGACAGACTGACCCATGACGGGCTCCTCGATTTGTTGCGGCCATCGGGGCCGCGGACGGGTAAACCGTGGCGGGGCTGGCCAGCACCTGGAGGGCGGCTCCAGACGGGGAGCGGCCGGCGATGGAAGGCCCAGACACGGAAAAAGCCGAACGGGGAGGCCCGTCCGGCTTTTGTGCATTATCCGGGTTTCCGGGGTCCGCTGCCACCTTTCCGACGGACGGCTTCACCCACCGGTCAGCCGTCCCGCCCGGTGGTGCCGGCCGCTGGCCGGCATCCCAGGTTGCCGGCCAGCGGCCGGCACTACCCTGCTAGTGGCGCGCCCACCACAGCAGGCTCAGGCCGGCCAGCAGCACCAGCCCGCCGAAGCTGCGCAGGGCCGGGCTGGGCAGGTCCAGCAGGCGCTCGGCCGTGCGCTTCCAGGCGAACGGCGCCACGAACAGGAACAGGCCTTCCAGCACCGCGACCAGGCAGACGGCGGCGAACAGATCTTTCATGGGGCACTCCGGAAAAAGCACGGGGCCCGGCGTCTGGCCGGGCCCCGTGGGGTAGTGCCCTGCGACCTCAGCGGTCGTTCTTCAGGTACTGCAGGAACGGGTCGTTCTTGTCGAGCACGATCACGCCATTGCCGTCGGTCATGGAGCCACGGTAGGCCTCCAGGCTGCGGTAGAACGCATAGAACGACGGATCAGCCGAGCCAGCCTTGCCGTAGATGCGGGCCGCCTCGGCATCGCCTTCACCGCGCAGGCGCTGTGCATCACGCTCGGCCTCGGCGATCAGCACGGTGCTGTCGCGGTCGGCCTGGGCACGGATGGTCAGCGACTGCTCCTCGCCCTCCGCACGCAGCTTGGCCGCTTCCTGCTTGCGCTGGGCGCGCATGCGCTCGTACACGTCGTTGATCACCTGGCTGTCAGTCGGCAGGTCCACCTGCTTGATGCGCAGGTCGATCATCTGCATGCCGAGGCCGGCCACCGCCTCGTTGATCCCCTTCAGCTGCTCGGCGATCAGCTCGCTGCGGTCGCCGGACACCAGCTGCTGCAGGGTGCGCGAGTTGATCTGGTTGCGCAGCGAGTCGGTGATGATCGGTGCCAGGCGGGCATTGGCGATGCGCGGATCGCCGCCGGTGGCACGGAAGTAGTCACCTACGTTGGAGATGTAGCCGATGGCGAAGAAGTCGACGCTGACGTCCTTCTGCTCGGCGGTGAAGTAGCGCGCCGGCGCGGTGTCGAGCACCTGGAAGCGGCGGTCGAAGACCTTCACCGTTTCCACCACCGGCACCTTGAAATGCAGGCCCGGCTTGATGTCCGAACGCACCACCTTGCCCAGGTTCAGCACCATGGCGGTCTGGTCCTCACGGACCACGTACACCGAGCCGAGCAGGCCCAGCACCACCGCCACGATCACGGCGATCCAGATAGGACTCTTCATCGGCTGCCCTCCTCACGGCCGCTCGGTCGCCCGGTCGGGCGGCCCACCGGCCGGCCCGGATCACGGGAAGCTTCCACCGCTGCACCCGGCAGCGACGGCATCACCACGTCCGGGTTCGCCACTGCGGCCGGGGCCGAGGTGGTGGGACGGGTATCGCCGGTCATCGGCACGTAGATCAGCTGGCGGCCATCGCCGCCGATCACCTTGCGGTTCTCGCTCAGCACCTGCTGCACGGTCTCCAGCCACAGGCGCTTGCGGGTCACTTCCGGGGCGTCCTTGTACTGGGCCTGCAACAGGCTGAAGCGCTGCGCGTCACCCTCGGCCTTGGACACCACGGCCTGCTTGTAGCCTTCGGCGGTGGTACGGGCGCGCGAGGCCTGGCCCCGGGCTTCCGGCACGACCTTGGCAGCGTAGGCCTGGGCCTCGTTGATCAGGCGTTCCTTGACCTGCTGGGCACCGTTGACCTCGTCAAAGGCCGGCTTCACTTCTTCCGGCGGACGGGCGTCCTGCAGGGTCAGGCCGGTCACGGTCAGGCCGGTCTTGAACGCCTTCAGCAGTGCCTGCAGGCGCTCCTCGGCGGCCACGGCCAGCGGGCCACGGTTGTTCAGCACGGCGTTGAGGTCGGCACGGCCGACTTCCTCGCGCACCGCGCTCTGCGCCGACTGCTCCAGCACCTGGTTGGCATCGACGGTGCCGAACAGGTACTGCTGCGGGTCGTCGATGCGGTACTGGACGTTCAGCGAGACGTTGACGATGTTCTCGTCGCGGGTCAGCACCGGCACCTGGATCGAGAACGTCTTGATCTCGGTGGCGTTGACCTTGGTGACCGATTCGATCGGCCACGGCAGCTTGAAGTTCGGACCGGGCTGCAGGATGCGCGAGAACTGGCCGAAGCGCAGGACCACGCCACGCTGCTGTTCGCCGATCAACTGGAAGCTGGAGAACAGCACCAGCAGCACCACGGCCGCCACCACCCAACGCACGATGCCGCCGTCGAACAGGTCCTTCAGCGGCCCGGGCAAACCGCCCCAGCCACCACCATTGCCACCGCCGCGTGACCCGAACGGCCCGCGTCGATTGTCCTCGGGGCCTTGTCCGCCCTTGTTGCCGCCGGGTGTATTCCAGGCCATGCACGCTCCATCAAGATGTGGGCTGCGGCGCGGGCCCTTCCCGCGGCGCCAGCCGTGAAACCATTACCGATCATACAAGATGGGGCGGATCGGCAGGATCGAAAGGGGGGCAACGGGGTAAGGTGGCGTTTTCCTCGAAGTCAGGCAATGCCGATGGCCCCCACCACCCCGTTCACCGCCTTCCGCATCGAAAACGACGACGCCGGTTACCGCAGCGGCCTGGCCCAGCTCAAGGTCGAAGACCTCAGCCCCGGCCAGGTTCTGATCCGCGCCAACTGGTCCTCGGTCAACTACAAGGACGCCCTGGCCGGCACCGGCAAGGGAAAGATCCTGCGCCGCTTCCCGCTGGTGGGGG
Organism: Stenotrophomonas sp. GD03777; assembly: GCF_029842485.1. Classification (NCBI taxonomy): domain Bacteria; kingdom Pseudomonadati; phylum Pseudomonadota; class Gammaproteobacteria; order Lysobacterales; family Lysobacteraceae; genus Stenotrophomonas; species Stenotrophomonas sp. GD03777. Next base: position 1,238 of record NZ_JAOCGL010000066.1, on the reverse strand, counting down.
GCATCGACGTAGCCGGCACCGTGGTCGCCAGCACCGATCCGGAATGGCGTGAAGGCGACGCGGTGCTGGCCACCGGCTGCGGCCTCAGCGAGACCCGCGACGGCGGCTACAGCCAGTATGTGCGGCTGGAATCGCGTGCGGTGATCGCCCAGCCGGCCGGGCTGAGCCCACGCGAGGCGATGGTGCTGGGCACCGCCGGCTTCACCGCGGCGTTGGCGCTGCTGCGCATGCAGGACAACCGGCAGAGCCCGGAACTTGGACCGCTGGCGGTCACCGGCGCCAGTGGCGGCGTCGGCGCGCTGGCACTGTCGATCTTCAGCCGCGCCGGCTACACGGTGCATGCGATCAGCGGCAAACCCGACCAGACCGGTTTCCTGCACGCCATCGGCGCCACCGAGGTGCTGCCGCGTGAGGCCCTGGCCGACACCGGCCCACTGCAATCGGCGCGTTTCGGTGGGGGCCTGGACAATGCCGGCGGCGCCATGCTCGCCAGCCTGCTGGCGCAGACCGCGCCCTACGGCAGCGTGGTCAGTGCCGGCCTGGCGGCCAGCCCGGCGCTGGACATGACCGTGATGCCGTTCATCCTGCGTGGCGTGTCGCTGCTGGGCGTGTCCTCGGCCAATGCGCCACGCGGGCTGCGCGAGGATGTCTGGGCGCGGCTGGGCAACGAATGGAAACCGCAGCACCTGGACCGCATCTGTACCGCCGAGGTTGGCCTTGATGGCCTGCCGGCCGTGTTCGAGCGGATGCTGGCGGGCGGCTCGCTGGGCCGCACCGTGGTGCGGATCGACTGAACGTAGCAGGCAGGCGACGGACGGCAGATGCGCCCCTCCCGCCGGTAATGAGCCCGCACTACACTGCGGGCATTACATGGGGAACAACATGGCACGCATTCTGATCGTCGACGACTCACCGTCGCAGCTGTTGGGGATACAGCGCATCGTCGAGAAGCTCGGGCACCAGATCCTGACCGCCACCGATGGCGCCGCCGGGGTCGAAACCGCCAAGGCCGAGCTGCCCGACCTGGTCCTGATGGACGTGGTGATGCCCAATCTCAACGGCTTCCAGGCCACCCGCACCCTCGCCCGCGACGAGGCAACCCGGCATATTCCCGTGATCCTGGTGACCACCAAGGACCAGGATACCGACCGCATGTGGGGCATGCGCCAAGGCGCCAAGGCCTACATCACCAAGCCGTTCTCGGAAGACGAGCTGTCCGAAGTGCTGGAGCGCGTGTT
>NZ_JAOCGL010000065.1:0-22790 GCF_029842485.1 Stenotrophomonas sp. GD03777 | reverse complement strand
TGCCGACCTGTTCCGGATGCTGCGGCACGCGCTTGAGCTTGTCGGTGTTCACGCCGTACTCGTCGCGCAGGCGCTCGGCCAGCTCCTTGTACAGCGCTTTGTCCATGTCCGGCGTGCGCGAGAAGATCCAGGCCATCTCACGGCCCGGGTAGCCGATCAGTGCCCACGAATAATCCGGGGCGACGTCCAGCACCCGGGAGTGGGTCGGCACCACGCGGTAGAACCAGGTGCGCCAGCCGTGGTTGCCGCTGTCCGGGTCGACGCTGGCGCGTGCACGGATCTCCTGCAGGGGTTCGCCGAAGCCGTCGCGGTAGCGGTAGGTGATGCCGACCTTGTGCTCGTCGCGCAACTCGTACTCGTTGACGCTGGCGACGTGCCCGCGTTCGATGAAGTTCGGCACGCGGCCGATCACGTACCAGGTGCCCATGAAGCGCTTGAGGTCGATCGGGGCATCCGGATCGGCGCGCGGGACGCTGGCACGGGGTGATGGCGGCTCACCGACCGCCATGGCGGGGCCCGCCAGGGACAGGGCCAGCAACACGGCGCAGAGCGGGCGGATCGAAGTCATGCGGGAGCGGGCTCAGGAGGGCTTTGCCTGAGCATGGTCGACTGAGCGTGCGCGATCCGTCAATGGTGTCGCAATCTGTGAGAAGGGGCTTGCCCAAGCTGTGTTGCATTGTCTACCGGAGAAGGCCCATGAACACACGTTCCGTCCGTCGCCCTGCAACTGAACGCATCATCGAACGCGCCGACCCGCGCCTGCTGCGTGGCGTGCGGCAACTGGCGCTGGCCGGACTGGCGCTGGTACTGGTCTGGCCAGCGGCACGTGGCAGCAGCGCGTGGTTGGGCTGGCTGCCGATGTGGCTGATCGGCATGCCGCTCGCGGCCTGGTGGGCGCTGCTGCGCTTCCCGCTGCCGCGCCTGTCGGGGCTGCCGAAGGTGCGGCGTACCGGTGGACAGGCGCGTCGCCGGCGCGGCCCGGCGGCCACGGCCTGACCTTCGACACGGGGGAGGCCGCGGCATTCCGTGCTAGCGTTCCACGGCTTATGACTGCCTGGAGCTGCAATGTCACGACTCGCTTCCGCCTGCCTGTTGGCCGGCATGATGACCGCTGCCTCGGTGGGGACCGCCGTGGCCGCTGAGGATACAGACCGCTACGCCTGGCTGGAGGACGTCACCGGCGACAAGCCGCTGTCCTGGGTCAAGGAACAGAATGCCAAGTCCGAGGCGCGCCTGGCGCAGACCCCGGCCTTCAAGCAGATGGAGACCCGCATCCGCGAGGTGCTCGACTCCGATGCCAAGATTCCGGGCGTGCAGAAGATCGGCGACTACTACTACAACTTCTGGAAGGACCAGCAGCACGAGCGCGGCCTGTGGCGGCGCACCACCCTGGCCGAGTACCGCAAGGCGTCGCCGCAGTGGGAGACCGTGCTGGACCTGGATGCACTGAACAAGGCCGAGGGTGAGAACTGGGTCTGGCACGGTGCCGATTGCCTGCGCCCGGATTACAGCCGTTGCCTGATCGCGCTGTCGCGCGGCGGCGCCGACGCCGACGTCACCCGCGAGTTCGACCTGGTCAACAAGACCTGGATCAAGGACGGCTTCTTCCGCCCGGAGTCGAAGGGGGGCCTCAACTGGGTCGATCGCGACACCGTGTTCGTCTACACCGACTTCGGTGCCGGCACGATGACCACGTCCGGCTATCCGCGCGTGGCCAAGCTGTGGAAGCGCGGCACGCCGATGGCCTCGGCCACGACGGTGTACGAAGGCAAGCCGGAAGACATGTACATCGCGGCGATGCACGATGACACCCCGGGCTTCGAGCGCAACCTGGTCAGCCGCACGCTGGCGTTCTACAACAACGAGCTCTACCTGCGTGGCGACGACGGCACGCTGACCAAGATCGACGCGCCGAACTCGGCCGAGAAGGGCCTGCACAAGCAGTGGCTGACCCTGGAGCTGCGCGATCCGTGGACCGTGGGCGGCAAGACCTATGCGTCCGGTTCGCTGCTGGCGACGAAGCTGGACGACTTCCTGGCCGGCAAGCGCGACTTCGAGGTGCTGTTCACCCCGACCGCGACCACCTCGCTGGCCAGCGCCACCTGGACCAGGAGCCACCTGGTGCTGAACGTGCTGGACGACGTCAAGAACCGCCTGTCGGTGCTGACCCCGGGCGCCAACGGCTGGCAGACCAGCCGCTTCGTCGGCGCACCTGCCTTCGGCACGCTGGGCGTGGCTGCAGTGGACAGCAATGACAGCGACGCGGTGTGGCTGACCGCCACCGACTACCTGACCCCGACCACGCTGGCGCTGGCCGAGATCGGCCAGGCCCCGGAAACACTGAAGACCATGCCGGCCTTCTTCGACGCCAAGGGCAAGGTGATCGAGCAGCACTTCGCCACCAGCAAGGACGGCACCCGCGTGCCGTACTTCGTGGTGCACGACAGGGCGATGAAGCTCGATGGCTCCAATCCGACGCTGCTGTACGGCTACGGTGGCTTCGAGATCTCGCTGACCCCGAGCTATTCCGGTGGCATGGGCCGCGCCTGGCTGGAGAAGGGCGGCGTGTACGTGGTGGCCAACATCCGTGGTGGCGGCGAGTACGGCCCGCGCTGGCACCAGGCGGCGCTGAAGCAGAACCGCCACAAGGCCTACGAAGACATGGCCGCGGTGGCGCGGGACCTGGTCAAGCGCAAGATCACCAGCGCCAAGCACCTGGGCGTGCAGGGCGGCAGCAACGGTGGCCTGCTGACCGGCAACATGCTGACCCAGTACCCGGAGCTGTTCGGTGCGGTGGTGGTGCAGGTGCCGTTGCTGGACATGAAGCGCTACAGCCACCTGTTGGCGGGTGCCTCGTGGATGGCCGAGTACGGCAACCCGGATACCAGTGACTGGGAGTTCATCAAGACCTTCTCGCCGTACCACCTGTTCAACGCGAAGAAGAACTACCCGCCGGTGCTGTTCACCACCTCGACCCGCGACGACCGCGTGCACCCGGGCCATGCCCGCAAGATGGCGGCGAAGATGATCGACGCCGGCAAGGACGTGACCTACTACGAGAACATCGAAGGGGGTCACGGCGGCGCCGCCAACAACGCGCAGGCCGCGCACATGTCGGCACTGGCCTACAGCTTCCTGTGGGAGCGGTTGGGCGGCAAGTAAGCAGAACGGAAAACGCCGCCCCAGGGCGGCGTTTTTCCTTATCCGGTAGGGCCAGCGGCCGGCACTACCGTCAACGTGATCCCTGCCAACGCTTCAATCCGCGCGCAATCCGCGCCACCGCCTCCTGCAATCGCGGTACCTCCTGGGTATAGGCCAGGCGCACGTGCTGGTTGGCACGATGGAAGCCGAAATCCAGGCCCGGGGTGAACGCCACGTGCTCGGTTTCCAGGAAATGCGCGCAGAATGCCTGCGCGTCGTCGGTGAATGCACTGACGTCGGCGTACAGGTAGAACGCGCCCTGTGGCTCGACTTCGATACGGAAGCCCAGCTCACGCAGTGCCGGCAGCAGGAAGTCGCGACGCTGGCGGAACGCGTCGCGGCGCTGCTCGAAGATCGCCATGGACTCCTCGCTGAAGCAGGCGAGCGCGGCGTGCTGGGCGATGCTCGAGGCGCTGATGTACAGGTTCTGCGCCAGCTTCTCCAGATCCGGTACTGCGGACGGCGGCGCCACCAGCCAGCCCAGCCGCCACCCGGTCATGCCGAAGTACTTGGAAAAACTGTTCAGTACGAATGCGTTGTCGTCCACCTGCAGCACGCTGGGCGCGTCCAGGCCGTAGGTCAGGCCGTGATAGATCTCGTCCACCACCAGGTGGCCGCCCCGCGCGTGCAGGGTCTGCGACAGTGCAGCCAGTTCGTCGGCGGAGAGCACCGTGCCGGTCGGGTTGGCCGGTGAGGCAACCAGCGCGCCGACGCTGTCGGCATTCCAATGCTGTTCCACCAGGGACGGCGTGAGCTGGTACGCAGTGTCCGGGCCGACCGGCACCAGCTGTGCGCCGCCTTCGACGAGGCGCAGGAAGTGGCGGTTGCAGGGGTAGCCGGGGTCGGCCAGCAGCCAGTGGCGGCCGGGATCGACCAGCAGGCTGCTGGCCAGCAGCAGCGCACCGGACCCACCCGGGGTGACCAGGATGCGCTCAGGATCGATGTCCAGACCGTAGTGGCTGCGATAGAAACCGCTGATCGCCTGGCGCAGGGCCGGCAGGCCACGTGCGGCGGTGTAGCGGGTATGGCCGGCGGCCAGTGCGGCCTGGCCGGCCCGCACGACCGGTTCGGCCGTAGTGAAGTCCGGTTCGCCGATTTCCAGGTGGATCACATCGTGGCCGGCCTGTTCCAGCGCCTGCGCGCGGGCCAGCAGGGACATCACATGGAACGGGGCGATTTCATGGCTGCGCCGGCTGTAGCCCGGCGTGTGGGGCAGGGTACTCATGTGCCCATGGTACGCCGGCCGGCATGACCCATGACGATCCGCAGGGTTGCCGCATTGCAGGGATTGGGGTCAGATCCCTTTTCGGGAAAAGGGATCTGACCCCGCCGAAGACCATTGCATTGACGCGCCTGGAGCCTTACTTCATGAAATCCACCCTTTGCCTGTTGCTTGCCAGCCTGATGACCACGACTGCTACCGCTGCCACTCCGCCCGTTCCGCCGGATGCCGCCCGGCACCCGCATGTGGTCAAGGCGCCGTTTGGCGCGACCCGCAACGATGACTATTACTGGCTGCGCGACGACAAGCGCGAGAACAAGGACATGCTGGCCTACCTGCAGGCCGAGAACGCTTACGCCGACCAGTTGCTGGCGCCGCTGAAGCCGCTGGAAGACACCCTGTACAAGGAGATCGTCGGCCGCATCAAGCAGGACGATTCCAGCGTTCCGGCGCGTGAGCGCGGCTACTGGTACTACAGCCGCTTCGAGACCGGCCAGGACTACCCGATCCACGCCCGCCGCAAGGGCAGCATGGAGGCCGCCGAGGAAATCCTGCTCGACGTCAACGCGATGGCCGCCGGCAAGGGCTACTTCAACGTCGGCGCGATGGAAGTGAGCCAGGACAACCAGCTGCTGGCATGGGCCGAGGATGACGTCGGCCGCCGCCAGTACACCCTCCGTTTCAAGGACCTGCGGACCGGCCAGGTGCTGCCCGACGTCATCACCGGCAGCTCCGGCGACCTGGTCTGGGCCGATGACAACCGCACCGTGCTGTACGTCGAGAACGATCCGGAAACGCTGCTGACCGTGCGCGTGAAGAAGCACGTGCTGGGCACCCCGGCCAGCGCCGACACCGTCGTCTACGAAGAGAAGGACGACAGCTTCTACATGGGCATCGGCCGCACCCGTGACGATCGCTTCATCACCATCGGCGTGCACAGCACCGTGTCCTCCGAAGAGCGCTACGCGCCGGCCAGCGACCCCACCACCTTCGCCGTGCTGGCGCCGCGCCAGCGTGACGTCGAGTACGACGCCGACCACTACGATGGCCGCTGGGTGATCCGCACCAACGATGGCGCGAAGAACTTCAAGCTGGTCACCGCACCGACCGACGCCACCTCGCGCGCGCAGTGGAAGGACTGGATCGCGCACGACGAGGCGGTGTTCATCGAAGGCTTCGAGCTGTTCGAGGGTTATACCGCCATCGCCGAACGCTCCGAGGGCCTGGAGCGCATCCGCCTGCTGTTCAAGGACGGCCGCAGCGACTACGTGAAGGCCGATGAACCGGCCTACTCGATGGGCCTGGGTGACAACACCGAAGCCGAGACGCCGTGGCTGCGCTACGTGTACACCTCGATGACCACGCCGACCACGGTATTCGAGCTGAACACCGCCACCGGTGAGCGTCGCCAGCTGAAGGTGCAGCCGGTGATCGGCTATGACGCATCGAAGTATGAAACCGACCGCGTCTGGATCACCGCGCGCGATGGCGTGAAGGTGCCGGTGTCGCTGGTCTACCGCAAGGGCTACCAGAAGGATGGAAAGGGCGCACTGTTCCAGTACGCCTATGGCAGCTACGGGATGTCGATGGACCCGTACTTCAACCAGACCGCGGTGAGCCTGCTCGACCGCGGCGTGGTGTATGCCATTGCCCATATCCGCGGTGGCCAGGAAATGGGCCGCGACTGGTACGAGAACGGCAAGCTGCTGCACAAGCAGAACACCTTCAACGACTTCATCGACGTCACCCGCGGCCTGGTCGCACAGGGCTGGGCGGCGAAGGATCGCGTCGCTGCGTCCGGCGGCAGCGCCGGTGGCCTGCTGATGGGCGCGGTGGCCAACCAGGCGCCGCAGGATTACCGGGTGATGGTGGCGCAGGTCCCGTTCGTCGACGTGGTCACCACCATGCTCGACCCGACCATTCCGCTGACCACCAACGAATACGATGAGTGGGGCAACCCGGAGCAGAAGCCGTATTACGACTACATGCTGTCCTACTCGCCCTACGACAATGTGAAGCAGCAGGCGTACCCGGCGCTGTTCGTGGGTACCGGCCTGTGGGATTCGCAGGTGCAGTACTGGGAGCCGGCCAAGTGGGTGGCCAAGCTGCGTGATCACAACACCGGCCCCTACCCGATCCTGTTCCGCACCAACATGGAAGCCGGCCATGGCGGCAAGTCGGGGCGCTTCCAGCGCTACCGCGAGCTGTCCGAGTCGTACGCGTTCGTGCTGCAGCAGCTGGGCATCGCCCAGCCGTAACGGCGAAGGGGTGCCGGGCGTTGCCGGGCACCCCGAACCGTTATCCTTGCGGCCATGAGCCTGCCCGAGCCCTCCGCATCCCGCGATACCGCCACGCCACCGCGCGTGGTGCGTTTCCGCTGGGCGTGGTGGCTGCTGGCCTATGTCAGCCTGGGCACCGGCATCGTCGGCATCTTCGTGCCGGGCCTTCCGACCACCGTATTCATCCTGATCTCGGCGTGGGCTGCGTCACGTGGGTCCGAACGCCTGCACACCTGGCTGCTGCAGCACCCGCGCTTCGGCCCGGCCATCGCCAACTGGCAGGCACACGGGGCGGTCAGCCGCCATGGCAAGTGGATGGCCACGATCACCATGGCGGTGTGTGCCGCCATCATGCTGTGGTGCGTGCCGATCGCCTGGGTGAAGTGGTTCTCGATCGGCAGCATGACCGTGGTCGCAATCTGGCTGTGGACGCGGCCGTTGCCGCCACCGCCCACAGATTGAGCGCCGGCGGTAGTGCCGGCCGCTGGCCGGCAACCCGATTCCCTGCACCAACCGCTCAGCCGCCAATGGCTATACTCGGGGCATGAAGATCCCCCATCGAAACGCCATCCTGATTCCGCTGGCAGCGGCCTCGCTGCTGCTCCTCGCCGCCTGCGGCAACAAGGGCCCGCTGGTACTGCCGCAGAAGCCGGTGCCGGTGGAGGAAACCGTCGAACCCGCTGCCGAGCCCGCCACCGAGGCGACCCCGGCGGAGGCCCAGGGCGCCGTTGCCCCCACCACGACCGTCGACCCGGCTGCAACGACCACTCAGCCGGCACCCGCGCCAGCGAAGAAGGCGGGCGTCGGGAATGAGTAAGGCCGGTTCCAGGGCCTTGCGCTTCAGCAAGATGCATGGCGCGGGCAATGACTTCGTAGTGATCGACCTGCGTGACGGTACTGCGCCGCCCACGCCTGAACTGGCCGCGCGCCTGGCCGACCGCCACACCGGCGTCGGCTGCGATCAGATCCTGACCATCGAGGCGCCACGTGCGGAAGGCTCGGTGGCCTCGTACCGCATCTGGAACGCCGACGGTTCCAATTCCGAGCAGTGCGGCAATGGCGCGCGCTGCATCGCGGCCTGGCTGGTGCGCGAGGGCAGCGCGCAGGGCGATGCATTCGTCATCGACAGCCCGCTGGCCAGCCATGAGGTGAAGGTGCTGGGTGAAGGGCAGTTTGCGGTGACGATGGGCGTGCCTGCCTTCGAGCCGGCCAACGTGCCGCTGATGGGCTTCGCCCACCCGCGCGAGGAATACCTGCTGCCGCTGCAGGGCGAGAGCGTCCGCTTTGCTGCGGTGTCGATGGGCAACCCGCATGCGGTGATCGAAGTGGGCTTGATCGATGCCGCTCCGGTTGAACGCGTGGGTTCGCTGCTGCAGCAGCACGCGTCGTTCCCGCGCTCGGTGAACGTGGGCTTCGCCCAGGTGATGAGCCCGGCCCACGCCCGCCTGCGCGTGTTCGAGCGCGGTGTCGGCGAGACCCTGGCCTGCGGCAGTGGCGCCTGCGCCGCCGCCGTGACCCTGATGCAGCGCGGCCGCCTGCAGCGCGATGCGCGCATCAGCCTGCCCGGAGGTGACCTGCGCATCCAGTGGCCGGGCGATGGCCAGCCGGTGGTGATGGCGGGCCCGACCGCATTCGTCTTCGAAGGGGAGTGGATGGCATGACCGAAACCGTCGACAAGCTCGGGGCCCATGAAGTCGCTGCCTGGTTGCGGCGACATCCCGGCTTCCTCAAGCAGTTTCCGGACCTGGCCCTGACCCTGGTGGTGCCGCGCGATGACGGCCCGACCGCATCGCTGGCCAGCTACCAGCTGGAAGTGCTGCGCGAGAAGAACCGCGAGCTGGCACGACGGTTGGCCGATCTGGGCGCCACCGCCCAGGTCAATGAACGCCTTGCGGTGCGCACGCACCAGCTGACCCTGGCACTGATGAAGCAGGACAACGCGGCCGATACCCTGCGCGCGATGGCCGCATCGCTGCAGGAAGACTTCGCCGGCGACCTGGTGCGGCTGGTGGTGCATGCGCCGGTGGCCGGGCTGGAACAGGCCGACTGGCTGCAGGTGATTGCTGCCGATGATCCGCAACTGGGCCCGTTCCGCGATTGCCTGAACGACGGCGAGCCGATCTGCGGCCGCCTGCAGCCGGAAAAGAATGCCGTCCTGTACGGCGTGCGCAGCGAGGAAGTGCAGACCACCGCGCTGCTGCCGTTGCCGGGCGTCGGCCTGATCGCAGTCGGCAGCCACGACCCGAACCGCTTCTACCCGGGCATGGGCACGCTGTTCCTGCGCATGATGGGCGACGCCCTGGCCACTGGCCTGAAGCGCTTCCACGACTAAGCAGGACCGGACGACGATGAGCGCGGTACAGGCCTTCCTGCAGCATCTGCAGGTGGAGCGGCGGATGTCGGCGCATACGCTTGACGCCTACCGCCGCGACCTGGACGCGCTAGCGGTCTGGGCCGAACCGCGTGGCGTAGCGGTGGAGGCGCTCGATGCCGATGCGTTGCGCCAGTTCGTCGCCGACGAGCATCGCCGCGGCCTGTCGGCCAAGAGCCTGCAACGCCGCCTGTCGGCCTGCCGCAGCTTCTATGCCTGGCTGCTCAAGCACGCGCACATCGAGGTCAGTCCGGCAGCGACGCTGAAGGCACCGCGCGCGCCACGCCGGTTGCCACAGGTCCTCGACGCCGATGAGGCGGTGCAGCTGGTCGAGCTGGAGCCGGAAGGTGAGCTCGGCCGCCGTGACCGCGCGCTGCTGGAACTGTTCTATTCCTCCGGCCTGCGTCTGAGCGAAGTCTGTGCGCTGACCTGGCGCGACCTGGATTTCGACAGCGGGCTGGTCAACGTGCTGGGCAAGGGCAACCGCCAGCGCCGCGTGCCGTTCGGGCGGCCGGCACGCGAAGCGCTGCAGGCGTGGCGCGCGGAAAGTGGCGGTGGTCCGGCATCGCCGGTGTTCCCCGGTCGCAACGGGCCAATCAGCCAGCGTGCGGTGCAGATCCGCATCCGCCAGCTGGCGCAGCGCCAGGGCCTGTTCAAGCAGGTGCACCCGCACATGCTGCGGCACAGTTTCGCCAGCCACATCCTGGAATCGTCCGGCGACCTGCGTGGTGTGCAGGAGCTGCTGGGCCATGCCGACATCGCCACCACGCAGATCTATACCCACCTCGATTTCCAGCACCTGGCCAAGGTCTATGACGCCGCGCATCCGCGCGCGAAGCGTCGACGCAGCACCGAGGGCAGCGGAGAAAGCTGAACGTTGGCCCTGCGTCAGCCGGTCGCGGGTGGCTTGAAGGGCGCAGCGCAGTCCCCACCTCTGGTTCTGTCACCCCGGAGGCATCATGGACCCCAGTCAGAACCCCAACGTTTTCCACGCCACCACCATCGTCTGCGTCCGTCGCGGCGAGCACGTGGCCATTGCCGGCGACGGCCAGGTCACGCTGGGCCACACCGTGATGAAGGGCAACGCGCGCAAGGTGCGCCGCCTTGGCCGCGACGGCCAGGTGCTGGCCGGCTTCGCCGGTGCCGCTGCCGATGCCTTCACCCTGTTCGAGCTGTTCGAGGCCAAGCTGGAAAAGCACGGCCAGCTGCAGCGCGCCGCGGTCGAGCTGGCCAAGGATTGGCGCACCGAGCGCCGCCTGGGCAAGCTCGAAGCCCTGCTGGCAGTGGCTGACAAGGAAACCTCGCTGATCATCAGCGGCACCGGTGATGTGATCGAGCCGGAGGACGGCATCATCGCCATCGGCTCCGGTGGTTCGTACGCCCTTTCGGCTGCGCGGGCGCTGATGGCGCACACCGAGCTGGATGCACGCACCATCGCCAGTGAAGCGATCGGCATTGCCGGCGACATCTGCATCTACACCAACCGCAACGTGGTGGTCGAGGAGCTGTGAGGGTCGTGCCGGCTGCTGGCCGGCAACCTCATGTCCCCCGCACGCGTGCCTGGTTGCCGGCCAGCGGCCGGCACTACCGACAATGAATCCGTGAGCACAACCATGTCGAAGATCGAAGTTTCCTCCGCCACCATGACCCCGCGCGAGATCGTGCAGGAACTGGACAGGCACATCGTGGGCCAGCACGACGCCAAGCGCGCGGTGGCCATCGCCCTGCGCAACCGCTGGCGTCGCATGCAGCTGCCGGCGGAGCTGCGCAATGAAGTGATGCCGAAGAACATCCTGATGATCGGCCCGACCGGTGTCGGCAAGACCGAGATCGCGCGCCGCCTGGCCACGCTGGCCAACGCACCGTTCGTGAAGGTCGAAGCCACCCGCTTCACCGAAGTGGGCTACGTCGGCAAGGACGTCGAGCAGATCATCCGTGACCTGGCCGACACCGCGGTCAAGCTCTATCGCGAACAGGCCAAGGTGCGCGTGCGTACCCAGGCCGAAGAACGCGCCGAAGACCGCATCCTCGATGCGCTGCTGCCGCGTCGTAGCGGCGGCATCGGTTTCGATCCTGAAGTCGCCCGCAACGAACCGTCGGCGCAGGACAACGAGACCCGCATCAAGTTCCGCAAGATGCTGCGCAACGGTGAGCTGGACGAGCGTGAGATCGAGCTCGACCTGGCGGCCAATGTCAGCATGGACATCATGACCCCGCCGGGCATGGAGGAAATGGGCCAGCAGCTGAAGTCGATGTTCGCCAACCTCGGCGGCGGCGCGAAGGCGCACAAGCGCACGCTGACCATCAAGGCCGCGCGCCCGCTGCTGATCGAGGAAGAAGCGGGCAAGCTGGTCAACGAGGATGACATCCGTACCGCCGCAATCGAGGCGTGCGAGCAGCACGGCATCGTCTTCATCGATGAGATCGACAAGGTCGCCAAGCGTGGTGACAACGTGGGCGGTGGCGACGTGTCCCGCGAAGGCGTGCAACGCGACCTGCTGCCGCTGGTGGAAGGCTCCAATGTGTCCACCAAGTACGGCACGATCAAGACGGACCACATCCTGTTCATCGCGTCGGGCGCGTTCCACCTGGCCAAGCCCAGCGACCTGATTCCGGAGCTGCAGGGCCGTTTCCCGATCCGCGTGGAACTGGGTGCGCTGAGCAAGAATGACTTCGTGCGCATCCTGACCGAGCCGAAGGCCGCGCTGACCAAGCAGTACGAAGCGCTGCTGGCCACTGAAGGTGTCAAGGTCAGCTTCACCGCCGATGCCATCGACCGCCTGGCCGAAATCGCCTTCCAGGTGAACGAGCGCCAGGAGAACATCGGTGCCCGACGCCTGCATACAGTGCTGGAACGCCTGCTGGATTCGCTCAGCTACGAGGCACCGGACCGCGATGGCGAAACCCTGGCCATCGACAGCGCCTACGTCGATGCACACCTGGGTGAGCTGGTGCAGGACCCGGACCTGAGCCGCTACATCCTGTAACGCCCGATCCGGTCGGATCCCTCGCCACGGCGAGGGCCCTGACGCCATCCGCTGCAACAGAAAAGGCCGCCGAAAGGCGGCCTTTTGCGTTGGCGGTCAGCGCGATTGCCGCGTGCGGTAGGCCTGCAGTACCTGATCGATCACCGCACTGGTGCGGGCGGCGCTGATGCCGTCCGAGGGCGAGTGCCCGTTGCCGCGCAGTTCATCCACGAGAGAGGCAATCAACGGTTGCTGGATCGACGACGGGTTGGGAATGTCGAAGGCCTGCACACCGGCTCCGGTCTCCAGCACCACCGGAACATCCTCGAAGGTCGCAAAGCGCAGCTGGCCGCGGTCGCCGGTGATCTCGATCTCATCCTGGCGGCGGAACGCGCAGAAGCTCCATTGCGCGATGCCGTGCGCGCCCGCTCCAGTGCGGAAGCACATCGAAACGCTGTCCTCGGCGGCATAAGCGCCGGTCAACGAACTGGCCAGGCCGCGCACATCGCTCAGCGGCCCCAGTAGATGATCGAGCAGGTCCAGGGTGTGCGAGCCCAGATCGACGAACAGCCCGCCGCCGGAGATTGCGGGATTGGTCCGCCAGAAGTCCGGCGATGCGGCGTTCACCGAATGCGGCCGATGCAGGGTGGCGCGAACGCTGCGCGGTGTACCGATCGCGCCGCTGTCCAGCAGCTGCTTCACCTGCGCGAATCGGGGCAGGGCGCGGCGGTAGTAGGCGACGAACACGGGCACGCCACGGCGTGCACTGGCTTCCAGGATGCGCTCGCATTCGGCGAGGTCCAGGGCCATGGGTTTCTCGATATAGACCGGCTTGCCCGCCGCAATCGCCTGCAATGCGTACTGCATGTGCGTGGAGGGCGGTGTTGCAACGTACACCGCGTTCACGTCCGGATCGCCGATCAGCGCGTCGGCATCCGTGTACCAGCGTGGCACCGCGTGGCGCCGCGCATAGTCTTCGGCCAATGCGGCATTGCGGCGCATGACCGCCGCCACCCGTGAGCCGGGTGTGCTGGCCAGGGCGGGGCCGCTCTTCTTCTCGGTGACGCTGCCGCAGCCGATGAAGCCCCACACCACGTTGTCCAGGATCATGGGTCTGTCCTCACAGTGGGGCTGCGGTGGCGGCAGTGAACCCGCTCATGCCTCGGGCAGCGGCTCGGGCACGGTGCCGGGAACGAACACGCCGTCCTTTACGTAGGCGGCCAGGGTCATGTCCAGTGCGAGCATGCCATCGCGCTTGAGGTCCATCAGTTCCGGTTCGACCATCGCACCGTGCAGTACGCCCAGCACGGTGGCGTGCAGCATGCGTGCGGCGATCTTCGGGTCTGCACCCTCGCGCAGCTGGCCCAGGTCCTTTGCCCGGCGCAGGGCACGTTCCATCCGGTCCAGTCCATCGCGGAAACCGGCCTGCTGCAGTTCGGTCAGCACCCGGGTATCAGCCGACGCATCGCTGCGCAGCATGATCTCCATGGTCTTGCGCAAGCGCTCGTCCTCGGACAGTTCGATGAACGAGTGGATCATCACCGCGCGCAGGTCGTGCACCGGCGTGTTGCGCTGGTCGGTCGAGGTGCGCTCCAGCTCCTGCATGAAAGGCAGAAGCACGCGCTCGACGATCGCGGCCAGCACCTCGCTCTTGTTCTTGAAGTGCCAGTAGACCGCACCGCGGGTATAGCCGGCGCGGGCACCGATCATCTCCAGCGTGGTACGGGCCACGCCGTGTTCATGGAAGCAGGCTTCGGCGGCGTCAAGGATGCCTTCCCGGGTTGCCTGGGTGTCCTCTTTGGTCTTGCGGGCCATGGATGGGTACGAGTGCGGGTGAAACGTGGCTGAATTGTACCGGTTTACAAACAAACAATCATGTATGTATATTTCGCTCCCATCATTCCCGTCGTGTGCGTGGCAGGCCGGTCCGGTTACCACTCCCCGCTGGTGAGCGTTGCCTGCTGGCGCTTTCGGCCTGTATCAGCGCGATTTGAGATTCCTTCCCCTAAGAGCCTTTCCGTCATGTTGCTGAGCCGAATCCGACCCTTTGCACTGTCGCTGGCGATCGCCGCGACCGTGGCTGCCTGCGGCGGCCAACCCCAGGCCCCCGAGCAGGGCCCGGGTGACGTCACTGTGGTCACGCTGAAGTCCGAGACCGTGGGCCTGACCCGCGAACTGCCGGGCCGTACCAACGCCTACCTGGTCGCCGAAGTGCGCCCGCAGGTCAATGGCATCGTTGCCAAGCGCCTGTTCACCGAAGGTGGCATGGTCAAGGCCGGCGAGCCGCTGTACCAGATCGAGGACGCCAGCTACCGCGCCCAGGCCAACAGTGCCCGCGCCCAGCTGGCCCGCGCCGAGGCCACCGCCAACGCCGCCCGGCTGAGCGCCAAGCGCATCACCGAGCTGGCCAAGGTCGATGCGGTCAGCCAGCAGGACCTGGAAAATGCCGTGGCCGCGCAGAAGCAGGCCGAGGCGGATGTCGGTGCCGCGAAGGCATCGCTGGACGCAGCCAACGTCACCCTGGGCTACGCCCGCATCACCGCGCCGATCAGCGGCCGCATCGGCAAGTCCAGCGTCACCCAGGGTGCGCTGGTCAGTGCCGGCCAGGCCAATGCACTGGCTACCGTGCAGCAGCTGGACCCGATCTATGTCGACCTGACCCAGTCTTCGGCCGAGCTGCTGCAGCTGCGCCGCGAACTGGCCGCCGGCCGCCTGCAGGACAACCAGACCCTGCCGGTCAGCATCCTGATGGAAGACGGCAGCACCTTCGAGCACAAGGGCACGCTGGAGTTCTCCGAAGTCAGCGTCGATCCGACCACCGGCAGCTTCGGCCTGCGCGTGAAGGTGGACAACCCGGACGGCCTGCTGATGCCGGGCATGTACGTGCGTGCGGTGATCGGCGGCGGCGTGCGCAGTGATGCCGTGCTGGTGCCGATGCAGGGCATCGCCCGCGATCCGAAGGGCGATACCACGGCGATGGTGGTCGGCAAGGACAACAAGGTCGAAGTGCGCCCGGTCAAGGTCAGTCGCACGGTCGGCGACAAGTGGCTGGTCGAGGACGGCCTGAAGGCCGGTGACAAGGTCATCGTCGAAGGCCTGCAGAAGATCGGCCCCGGCATGCCGGTCAAGGCCACCGAAAAGGGCGACGCACCGGCCAAGCCGGCGGCCGATGCCCAGCCTGCCGCCCCGGCCGGCGACGCGAAGTAAGCGGAGAACCCCATGGCACGCTTTTTCATCGATCGACCCATCTTCGCGTGGGTGATCGCCATCATCATCATGCTCGCCGGCGGCCTGGCCCTGTTCAAGCTGCCGGTCTCGATGTACCCCAACGTCGCACCGCCGGCGGTGGAAATCAGCGCCACCTACCCGGGTGCATCGGCCAAGGTGGTCGAAGACTCGGTGACGCAGATCATCGAGCAGAACATGAAGGGCCTTGATGGCCTGATCTACTTCTCCTCCAACAGCTCGTCCAACGGCCAGGCCACCATCACCCTGACCTTCGAGAGCGGCACCAACCCGGACATCGCCCAGGTGCAGGTGCAGAACAAGCTGCAGCTGGCCATGCCGCTGCTGCCGCAGGAAGTGCAGCGGCAGGGCATCAACGTGGCCAAGTCCAGCTCGGGCTTCCTGAACGTCATCGCGTTCGTGTCCGAGAACGGCAGCATGGACGCCAACGACATCGCCGACTACGTCGGTTCCAATGTCGTCGACCGCCTCAGCCGCGTGCCGGGCGTGGGCAACATCCAGGTATTCGGTGGCAAGTACGCCATGCGCATCTGGTTGGACCCGAACAAGCTGCATACCTATGGCCTGTCCGTCGCGGAAGTGACTGCGGCGATCAAGGCGCAGAATGCCCAGGTGGCGATCGGCCAGCTCGGCGGTGCGCCGTCGGTGAAGGGCCAGCAGCTCAACGCCACCATCAACGCGCAGTCGCGCCTGCAGACCCCGGAACAGTTCCGCAACATCATCGTGCGCGGCGCGCAGGACGGTGCCGAGCTGCGCCTGGGTGATGTCGCCCGCGTCGAACTGGGTGCCGAGTCCTACGACTTCGTCACCCGCTACAACGGCCAGCCGGCCAGCGGCCTGGCGGTCACACTGGCCACCGGCGCCAATGCGCTGGATACCGCTGCCGGCGTGGATGCTGCGCTGGACGACATGAAGAGCTTCTTCCCGGCCGGATTGAAGGCCGAGATCCCGTACGACACCACCCCCTTCGTGCGCGTGTCGATCAAGGGCGTGGTGCAGACCCTGCTCGAAGCGATCGTGCTGGTGTTCGTGGTGATGTACCTGTTCCTGCAGAACTTCCGCGCCACCCTGATCCCGACCATCGCCGTGCCGGTGGTGCTGCTGGGTACCTTCGGCGTGCTGGCGATGCTGGGCTTCTCGGTGAACATGCTGACCATGTTCGCGATGGTGCTGGCGATCGGCCTGCTGGTGGACGATGCCATCGTGGTGGTGGAGAACGTCGAGCGCATCATGTCCGAGGAAGGACTGTCGCCGCTTGAAGCGACCCGCAAGTCGATGGGCCAGATCACCGGTGCGCTGGTGGGTATCGGCCTGGTGCTGTCGGCGGTGTTCGTGCCGATGGCCTTCATGAGCGGATCCACCGGCGTGATCTACCGGCAGTTCTCGGCCACGATTGTCTCTGCAATGGCGTTGTCGGTACTGGTGGCGATCGTGCTGACCCCGGCACTGTGCGCGACCATGCTCAAGCCGTTGAAGAAGGGCGAGCATCATGTTGCCCACCGCGGCCTGGCCGGTCGCTTCTTCAACGGTTTCAACCGCGGCTTCGACCGCACCAGCGAAAGTTACCAGCGTGGTGTGCGCGGCATCATCCATCGTCCGTGGCGCTTTATGGGCATCGTGGCGGCACTGTTCGTGCTGATGGGCGTGCTGTTCGTGCGCCTGCCCAGCTCGTTCCTGCCCAACGAAGACCAGGGCGTGCTGATGGCGCTGGTGCAGGCCCCGGTCGGCGCCACCCAGGAGCGCACGCTGGAATCGATCGCGGCATTGGAGAATCACTTCCTGCAGAACGAGAAGGATGCGGTGGATTCGGTGTTCTCCGTGCAGGGCTTCAGCTTCGCCGGCATGGGCCAGAACGCCGGCATGGCGTTCGTCAAGCTGAAGGACTGGAGCGAGCGTGACGCCAACAATGGCGTGATGCCGATCACCGGTCGTGCGATGGCAGCCCTGGGCCAGATCAAGGATGCCTTCATCTTCGCCTTCCCGCCGCCGGCCATTCCGGAACTGGGTACCGCCTCGGGCTATACCTTCTTCCTGAAGGACAACAGCGGCCAGGGCCACGAGGCACTGGTGGCCGCACGCAACCAGCTGCTCGGCCTGGCCGCCGGCAGCAAGAAGCTGGCCAACGTGCGCCCGAACGGCCAGGAGGACACGCCGCAGTTCCGCATCGACATCGACGCGGCCAAGGCGACCTCGCTGGGGCTGTCGATCGACCAGATCAACGGCACGCTGGCCGCTGCGTGGGGCAGCTCGTACATCGACGACTTCGTCGATCGTGGCCGCGTCAAGCGCGTGTTCGTGCAGGCCGACCAGCCGTTCCGCATGGTCCCGGAGGACTTCGACCTCTGGTCCGTGAAGAACGACAAGGGCGAGATGGTGCCGTTCAGCGCGTTCGCCACCAAGCACTGGGATTACGGTTCGCCGCGCCTGGAGCGCTACAACGGTGTGTCGGCGATGGAGATCCAGGGCGAACCGGCCCCGGGTGTTGCCTCCGGCGATGCCATGGCCGAGATCGAGCAACTGGCCAAGCAGCTGCCTGCGGGCTTCGGCATCGAGTGGACGGCGATGTCCTACCAGGAACGCCAGGCGGGCTCGCAGACGCCGTTGCTGTACACGCTGTCGCTGATGATCGTGTTCCTGTGCCTGGCCGCGATGTACGAAAGCTGGAGCGTGCCGACGGCGGTGCTGCTGGCGGCCCCGCTGGGTATCCTCGGCGCAGTGCTGGCCAATACCTTCAAGGGCCTGGAGCGCGACATCTATTTCCAGGTGGCGATGCTGACCACGGTAGGCCTGACCAGCAAGAACGCGATCCTGATCGTCGAGTTCGCCAAGGAAAACCTGGAGAAGGGCGCGGGCCTGATCGAGGCGATCATGCATGCGGTGCGCGACCGCCTGCGCCCGATCGTGATGACCTCGCTGGCCTTCGGCATGGGCGTGGTACCGCTGGCGATCTCCACCGGTGCCGGCTCCGGCGCCAAGCAGGCGATCGGCACCGGCGTGCTCGGCGGCATGATCGTCGGCACCGTGCTCGGCGTGTTCTTCGTACCGCTGTTCTTCGTAGTGGTGCAGCGCGTGTTCAAGCGCAAATCCACGACGTGATCGAAACGGTAGTGCCGGCCGCTGGCCGGCTCTACCTCCTGCCATCCGGCAGTACCGATGGAAGTCATTCCCATGAAAAGTGCATCCCTGTTCCTTTCCATTGCCGCCGCGCTCGCGCTGCCCGGCTGCTCCACTCTGGTGCCGAAGAACACCGCCGTCGCTCCGGCAATTCCGGCGCAGTGGCCGGCCGAGGCTGTACAGGGCCAGGCGGCCGATGTCGCCGCCGTAGGCTGGCGCGACTTCTTCACCGATGCGCGCCTGCAGCAGGTGATCGAGCAGTCGCTGCAGAACAACCGCGACCTGCGCGTGGCCGTGCTCAACGTTGAACGCGCGCGCGGCCAGTACCGCGTACAGCGCGCCGACCGCGTGCCCGGTGTGGCCGTCACCGGCCAGATGCAGCGCCAAGGCACCGACGCCGGCGTCACCGAGCAGTTCACCGCCGGTGTCGGCGTGGCCGAGTTCGAGCTGGACCTGTTCGGCCGCGTGCGCAACCTCAGCGAAGCGGCACTGCAGCAGTACTTTGCCGTAGCTGCCAATCGTCGCAACGCGCAGCTGAGCCTGGTGGCCGAGACAGCGACGGCGTGGCTGACCTACGGTGCCGATGCCCAGCGTCTGAAGATCGCCGATGCCACGCTGAAGACCTACGAGGATTCGTTGCGCCTGGCCGAGGCCCGCCACGAGCGTGGTGGCAGCTCGGCGCTGGAGCTGACCCAGACCCGCACGCTGGTGGAAACCGCGCGTACCGACGCCGCGCGCCTGCGTGGCCAGCTGGCCCAGGACCGCAACGCGCTGGCCCTGCTGGCCGGTGGCCAGCTGGACCCGGCACTGCTGCCGGACGGCATCGAACCGCAGTTGCTGGCACTGGCGCCTCCGCCGGCCGGCCTGCCCAGCGATGTGCTGCTGCAGCGCCCGGACATCATGGCCGCCGAACACCAGCTGCTGGCCGCCAATGCCAACATCGGCGCGGCACGTGCTGCGTTCTTCCCGAGCATCTCGCTGACCGGCAGCATTGGCAGTGGCTCCAGCGAATTGTCCAGCCTGTTCGACAGCGGCACCCGCGTATGGAGTTTCCTGCCGAAGATCACCCTGCCGATCTTCCAGGGCGGCAAGCTGCGCGCCAACCTGGCCGTCGCCAACGCTGATCGTGATATCGCACTGGCGCAGTACGAGAAGTCGATCCAGGTGGGCTTCCGCGAAACCGCCGATGCGCTGGCGTTGAATGTCAGCCTGGATGAACAGGTCAGTTCACAGCAGCGCCTGGTGGAAGCGGCCGAACAGGCCAACCGCCTGTCGCAGGCACGCTACGACGCCGGCCTGGACAGCTTCGTGACCCTGCTGGACGCACGACGCACTGCCTACAACGCGCAGCAGACCCAGTTGCAGGCGCAGTTGGCCCAGCAGGCCAACCGCATCACCCTGTACAAGGTGCTGGGCGGCGGCTGGCACGAGCGCGGCTGAGAGAAAGCCGGCCAGCGGCCGGCTCTACCTGGACGATCGTTGGTAGTGCCGGCCGCTGGCCGGCATTGTCATTCCGGGGCCCGCTACACCGCTTCATCGTCGCGCCGCGCCGCATGGCAGGCGCGAACGCGCGCCAACGCATCGCCTGCTTCGCGGGCCATCTGCTCGTACTCGGCACGGATCTCTTCCAGGCGCGCTTCGTCCAGTTCTTCCAGATCCAGCAGTTCGTTGTTGGCTTCGGCCGTCGCCCGGATCAGCTCGTCCAGCTTGATCTGCATCGCGGCGGTGTCCGCGTTCTGCGTGTGCTGGATCAGGAACACCATCAGGAAGGTGATGATGGTGGTGCCGGTGTTGATCACCAGCTGCCAGGTGTCGTTGAAACCGAACACCGGACCACTGATGCCCCAGATCACCACGATCCCTACCGCGGTCAGGAAGGTCCACGGTGAGCCGGTGGCTGTCGCGGCCTTCTTGGCGATCGTATTGAACAGGTTGCGTGCTTTCATCGTCGTCGTGTGCCCACTCAGGTGACGAGGATGATCGGCAGTGACCCGTGCAGGTGCCGTGCAGCGCCGGTCAGGCGCGCATGCGCTGCAGTCGTGGCGCCTGCAGGCTGCGCACCGGGCTGCTCTGGTAGACGTGCTGCCAGCAACGGTCGACGAACTCACGGGCCTGGGCTTCGCTCAGCCGCGGCATGATCTGCAGGGCGTACTGGGTCTGGAACATCTCGTCACGTTCGGCCTCGCTGGCGCGCGGCTGGGTGATCAGCGAATCGCAGGCGAACTTGATCCACGGCACGTACGAGCCGAACGAGTTGTGCGGCAGTGCGCCTTCGGCATGCTGGCGGCGCCAGTGGTCAAGCTCGGCGTCTACGTTGATGACCGGAGGAATGGTGGGGACTTCAGCGTGCATGACAATCCAGTTCGGTTGAGTGGAAAGGGAGTGGGGGTTCATCGGAGTGTGGCGTATGTGGCGGTGCATGCCGCGTCAGCGGGATGTGGAGCCGGCGTGGCGATTGCCGATCAATTGCGCATGCTCGACCGCACCGAGGTCCTCGGCCATGTCGGCCATCGCATTGCACAGGCGCTCCTGGTCGAGCGGGTGGCGGCGGACCAGCTCCAATTGCATGTGCTGATAGGCAGTCCAGAACAGCGCGCCGCGCCGGTGCAGTGCATATTGCTGCTGCAGGCGCTCGCGGATGGCATCGAGGATCGGGTCGGGCGGGGGACGTACGGCGTGCGCGCACATGGCTGGCTCCGCCGGGGAAAGGGACCCCGGTAACCCCACCCTAGGCGCCTCGGCCGGGTGGGGTGTTACCGCAGTGTATGCACGCAGCGCAGCTGACTGTGCACGGGTTCACGGCATCGGCCGCAAACGCTGCGGGCACTAGAACGTGCCCGCGCTGAAGCGTTCATTAAACGGGTTCAACGACACGTTGCACGGTGCTTATTCACCGATGTCTTCATTCCAGATCTCCGGATGCTGCGCAATGAAGCCACCCAGCAGGTCAACGCATTCCTGGCTGTCGAGGTCGATCACGTTGACACCGTTCTCGCGCAGCCAGTCGATGCCGCCCTGGAACGTGCGCGATTCGCCCACCACCACGGTGCCGATGTTGAACTGGCGCACCAGACCCGAGCAGTACCAGCACGGCGCCAGGGTGGTGACCATGATGGTGTCCTGGTAGCGGCGCTGGCGGCCGGCCTTGCGGAAGGCGTCGGTTTCGCCGTGCACCGATGGGTCGCCTTCCTGCACGCGGCGGTTGTGGCCGCAGCCGAGCAGGCGGCCGTCGTTGTGGTACAGCGCCGCGCCGATCGGCACGCCGCCCTCGGCCAGGCCCTGGCGGGCTTCGGCGATGGCGGTCTGCAGCAGGGCCTGGTAGTCGGGCGTGGTGATCATGCGGGGGCTCCGGTCAGTCGTGGCCCGCCATGATACGGGCAGGGGGTGCCGCTGGCCCCCGGCGGTGCGATAATCGGGGCCATGAGCGAATCCCCCTACAAAGCCGGTACCACCCATTTCGGGTTCCGCGACGTCGCCGCCAAGGACAAGCAGAAGCTGGTCGGCCAGGTGTTCACCTCGGTCGCGCGCAACTACGACCTGATGAACGACCTGATGAGCCTGGGCGTGCACCGGGCGTGGAAGCGCTACTACGTGGCGACCGCGCAGGTGAAGCCGGGCGACCGCGTGCTCGATCTGGCCGGCGGCACCGGCGACATCGCCGCCCTGCTGAAGGAACGCGTCGGCGCCGAGGGCTCGGTGGTGCTGGGCGACATCAACGCCGGCATGCTGTCGGTCGGCCGCGACCGCCTGACCAACCGCGGCCTGGTGCTTGGCCTGGACTACGTGCAGTGCAACGCCGAAGCCCTGCCGTTCCCGGACAACAGCTTCGACCTGGTCACCATTGCCTTCGGCCTGCGCAACGTGACCGACAAGGACGCCGGCCTGCGCGAGATGTACCGCGTGCTGAAGGTGGGCGGCCAGGCCCGCGTGCTGGAGTTCTCCGAAGTCACTGCCGACTGGTTCAAGCCGATCTACGACTTCCACTCGTTCAAGATCCTGCCCAGGCTGGGCAAGTTGTTCGCCAACGATTCGGACAGCTACCAGTACCTGGCCGAGAGCATCCGCAAGCATCCGCCGCAGGACGAACTGAAGGCGATGATGGGGCAGGCCGGCTTCGAGCGCTGCCACTACAAGAACCTGACCGGCGGCATCGTCTCGATCCACTCCGGCTACAAGCTGTAGGCCCGGTGTTCCGGTAGTGCCGGCCGCTGGCCGGCACCTGCGCGGGCAACCACCGGGCGACGGGGTTGCCGGCCAGCGGCCGGCACTACCGGCGCTGTGCCTGCCATTACCCCGCACCGCGCAACGCCTGCAGGGCCCGAGGGAGGTACCATTGGGGTTTGATCCCCGTAACGGTCCCGATTCATGCGTAATCCGCTGATGCTCCTTCC
>NZ_JAOCGL010000064.1:0-22906 GCF_029842485.1 Stenotrophomonas sp. GD03777 | reverse complement strand
GCCCCGCCAAGCCACAGACAACCCAGAGCCGCTTTGGCTTTGGCTTTGGCTGTTGCCGGCCAGCGGCCGGCACTACCCGCAGGTGCAGGGCGCAGCCCTGCCGGCCCCTTTCCCCTGCGCACGAAAACGATTTCACTGTTTTCAGCAAACCGTCATCCCTTCGCCACGCCAGTACCATATTGCGGAGCAGCATGCGCCCACGGGCGACCCGTGCTAAAAATCGCCCGCCCATCGCTTAGATCGATCCAAGAGCGACACTGCGATGGCCGGGAGTTGGGGGAGCAGCAACAGGACGTACCAGGCCACACGCGCGGTGCTCTGCCACCCACATGGCGACACCCGTAATGTCACTTCAAATTAGATCGATTCAAGTTGTCCGTGCCACGTCACCGGATCAATCCAGAAGAGAGGGAGAGATGGGAATGAAGCATTCAACACGTACGCACGGCCACGACGCATTGTCGCTGGCCATCGCGCTGGCCTTGGCCGCCGCCGTCATTCCGGCTGGCGCCGCCGCGCAACAGGCCACGTCCACCGGCGCGCAGGACGCCACCACCCTGGACAGCGTCCAGGTCACCGGCTACCGCTACGCCATTGAAAAGAGCCTCGAGCAGAAGCGCGACGCCAACGCGGTGGTCGAGGTGATCACCGCCGAGGACGTCGGCAAGTTCCCCGACAAGAACGTGGCCGACGCACTGCAGCGCGTGCCCGGCGTGGTCATCACCCGCAGCGGTGGCGAAGGCAAGAGCGTCAGTGTGCGCGGCCTTGCGCCGGACCTGACCCTGACCCAGTTGAACGGCAACTTCGTCGCCTCGTCAGAGACCAACAACGAAGCGACACGCTCCTTCAACTACACCCTGCTGCCATCGAACATGTTGTCCAGCGCGGAGCTGTTCAAGTCGCCGGAAGCACGCATCGACGAAGGCGGCATCGGCGGCACGGTCATCCTGCATACCCGTCGCCCGCTGGACATGGAATCCAACTCCGGCTACGTGAACCTGGAGGGCACCACCTCCGATACCAGCCACGATGTCGATCCGCAGGCGTCCGCGCTGTACTCGTGGCACAGCAAGGATGAGCGCTTCGGCGTCCTCGTCGGCGTGACCCAGCAGAAGCGCACCACACGCACCATGGAAGCCAGCACCGAGGACTACCAGTGGTACGGCAATGGCACCACGGCCCGCGATGCCAACGGCAACCTGCTGGAGCAGGATGGCATCCACTACTGGTGGGGCCAGTCCGGCTTCAACAACCAGGCTGGCAAGAACTACAGCGAATTCTTCATGCCGACCTCGGTGAACTTCGCGGTGAAGGAAGAAAAGCGCGAGCGCAAGGGCGGCCAGCTGACCTTCCAGTTCAAGCCGGTCGACAACGTCACGATGACCGCGAACTACTTCCGCTTCGAGTTGCAGGGTGACTACACCCAGAACATGCTGAAGGTGCCGGAGTGGAACCTGGCCCGCTACAACCAGGACGGCAACTGGGCCGGCGGCCGCCTGCTCAACGGCCTGGATTTCGACCCGAGTGGCAGCATCGTCACGGGTGCGCAGTACCAGAAGCTGGCCGGAAAGACCTATTACTGCAGTGAGGAAGAAGCAGCGGCAGCCGGCCTGGAACCCGGTGGCTGGGGCCCGGACGACTGCACCATCCCCACTCCGCAGCTCACCGGTGGATACAGCAAGGAAAAGGCACTGTCGCAGACCGCCGACCTGACCATCGACTGGGATATCAGCCCGCTGTGGAAGGCCTCGTTCACCGGCGGCCGCACCTGGTCCGAAGGTGGTCCGTCGATGAATTTCCGCATGTCGGCCAAGCCGCGCCGCAAGGTTGGCAACCAGTGGCAGTCCGGCAACCAGTACACCGCCTGGGACCTGACCGGCACGCCGTCGGTGCAGTTCTCGCCGGACCTGCAGCAGCAGTTGATGGCGGGCGTGGCCGAAGTCGATACCGGCTCGACCGATTCGTCGTGGATGCAGACCGAGGTCAAGCAGAACTACTTCCAGGCCGACGTCACCAAGCTGTTCGAGGCCGGCTGGCTGGATTCGATCCAGTTCGGCGCCAAGTACCGCGATGGCAAGGTCCACCGCAACACCGGCAACACCTATTGGGTGTGCCCGGGCCTGGATCCGTCCGACTATGACAACAATCGCTACCAGGCCGGCTGCGATCCGACCGCAGGCGATGCGCAACCGGGCTTCTTCCTGTCCAACCCGATCAGCAACATCACCGGCGCGTTCAACGCCAACGTGTTCCCGGGCATCAACTACCCGGCCTACATCGACTACCTGAACAAGACCTACGGTGGCTCGCACAACCGTACCGAAGAAGACTTCGTCTACGACGTCAACGAGAAGATCCATTCCGGCTACTTCCAGGCCAACTTCCGCACTGAGCGGGTACGCGGCAACATCGGCGTGCGCGTGGTGCGGACCAAGCAGTTCGCCCAGTCCAGCGATTCGGTCGAGCGCTTCAACGACTATTTCGTCGACAACGCCAGCGGCGCGCCGATGAGCTGCGATGATCCGGCCGCCGACCCGAACCTGCGCTGCCAGGGTGGCTTCGTCCGCCTGCCCGATCCGCAGGTGCGCGACAAGGTGTATGCCCTGTCGTCGCTGGAAAAGACCTATACCGACGTGCTGCCCAGCTTCAACATTGCCTGGGACATCACCGACAACCTGGTGCTGCGTGGCGCGGCATCGAAGGTGGTCGCGCGCCCGAGCTACACCAGCATCGCCTATCCCGGTGGCCTGCGTTACATCAGCGAAGAGTACGCCAACGACCGCCGCGTCACCGGCGGCACCGACACGCCCGGCTGGTACGGCTCGGGCAGCAACAAGGCGCTGGAACCGTTCAAGGCAGTCCAGTTCGACCTGGGCCTGGAGTGGTACTTCAAGCCGGGCGCGGTCGCAGGTGTTTCGCTGTTCCGCAAGAACGTGGACAACTTCACTGTGCCGGTGGTGCGCGACCAGCAGATGAACGTCGGCGGGCAGTCGGTCACCGTGCAGAAGTACGAGACTCAGGCCAACGGCCGCGATGGCGTGTCGCAGGGCGTGGAACTGTATGGCCAGTACACGTTCGACTTCGGACTGGGCGTGCAGGCCAACTACACCTACAACGACACCAACCTGGCCTCGATCGTGCTGGATGGCGAGGAAATCGGCTCCTCGCCGCTGGTCGGCAGTGCCAAGAACCAGGCCAACGTTACGGTGTTCTACGAGAACGACAAGTTCCTGGCGCGCGCCTCGTACAACCGTCGTGGTGAAGTGGTCGGCGGCCTGAACAATGGCATGACCACCTACACCAAGCCTTACAGCCAGCTTGACCTGAACGTGGCCTACAACCTCACTCCGGACTGGACGGTGACCGCCGCCGTGCTGAATGCCACCAAGTCCGAGCTGCGCAGCTACATCGGCAACGACAGCCAGGCCCGCCTGCTGTCCAACCTGTACGCCGGCCGCCAGCTGTACTTCGGCGTGAACTGGAAGTTCTGAGGCAGCGCCGGGCCTGGCCCGGCGCAGTCTTGCCCGCCCCGGCGGGAATGGTCCTCCACGGCAGCCGCGCTGGTACAGGCGGCTGCCGTTTTCATGGGTGCCTGCGCCGCCGTTCAGCCACCTGCTTGACCCTGCCATCGTTGGAAGGTGCACACTGGTTTCATCTCACGAGCACCGAAGGAGCTACAGATGGAATTCCATGTTGACGGCATGACCTGCGGCGGCTGCGCGCGCAGCGTGACCCGCGCCATCCAGCAGATCGATCCGAACGCCAGTGTGGTGGCCGATCCGCCGACCGGCCTGGTCAAGGTGCAGACCACCGCATCACAGGAGCAGGTGTTCGCCGCGCTGAACGATGCGGGTTTCCCGCCGCGCACTGCCTGATCCCCTGGCCTCTGCCACAGCGAAGCCCGCCCCGTGCACTGTCACCGGGCGGGCTTTTTTGTACGCGACATGGAAACTCAGCGCTTGCGCGCGCGCCGCCGCACCGCGCCGGTCTTCGCTGCATCGACCGACAGCGGAGCCTCATCGTCTTCACCCAGCCGCTCCAGGATCGGGCACTCAGGGCGCTCGTCGCCTGCACAGCAACGGATCAGCGATTTCAACGTGTCGGCCATCTGCCGCATGCTCTCGATGCGTTGTTCCAGGTCGGCGATGTGCTGCTCGGCCAGGTGCTTGACGTCGGCACTGTGCCGCGCGGTGTCGTTCC
This sequence comes from Stenotrophomonas sp. GD03777, assembly GCF_029842485.1. Taxonomy (NCBI): domain Bacteria; kingdom Pseudomonadati; phylum Pseudomonadota; class Gammaproteobacteria; order Lysobacterales; family Lysobacteraceae; genus Stenotrophomonas; species Stenotrophomonas sp. GD03777. The sequence continues at coordinate 18,706 of NZ_JAOCGL010000064.1, read as the reverse complement.
ACAGGCCCAGCAGGTCACTGATTTCGGCCACCTGGAAGCCGAGATCGCGCGCGCGGCGGATGAAGCGCAGGCGATGGATGTCCGCCCGCGAATACGCCCGGTAGCCCGATTCGGTGCGATCGGCCGCGGGGATCAGGCCGATCTGTTCGTAGTAGCGGATCATCTTCGCCGACACGCTGGAGGCCTTGGCGGCGTCACCGATGTTCATGCGGTTCTCCTTCAATGGGTCGTGGCGTGGGCATCCGCCATCGGCGGCTGGAAGCGGCGCAGGCGCAGCGCGTTGCCCAGCACGAACACACTGGACAGCGCCATCGCACCGGCCGCGAACACCGGCGACAGCAGCACGCCCCAGGCCGGGTACAGCACGCCGGCAGCGACGGGAATCAATGCGGTGTTGTAGGCGAACGCCCAGAACAGGTTCTGCCGGATGTTGCCCAGCGTCGCCTTGGACAGCGCAATGGCATTGGGCACGCCCTGCAGGTTACCCGACATCAGCACCACGTCGGCCGACTCCACCGCGATATCGGTGCCGGTACCAATGGCCAGGCCGACATCGGCTTCAGCCAACGCAGGGGCATCGTTGATGCCGTCGCCGACGAAGGCGACGCGCCCATGCGTGGCCTTCAGCCGACGCACTGCCTCGACCTTGCCTTCCGGCAGCACCTCGGCCACCACTTCATCGATGCCGAGCTGGCGCGCGATCGCCTGTGCGGTCCCGGCGTTGTCGCCGGTGATCATCGCCACCTTCAGGCCCAACCGATGCAGCGCCGCGATCGCTGCGGGGGTGCTCGGCTTGATCGGATCGGATACCGCAATGATCGCGGCCAGGCGTCCATCGATGGCCACGTACATCGGTGACTTGCCCTGCGTGCCGAGTTCCGCCGCCAATGCTGCGAATGCAGTGATGTCCACGCCCAGGTCGCGCATGAAGCGATCGGCACCGACCTCCACGCGTGCACCCTCGACACTGGCCCGAACGCCCATGCCGGTGACCGATTCGAAGTCGACCATGCCCGGCAACGCGATGCCCTGCCCGGTCGCGGCATCAACAATCGCGCGGGCGATGGGATGCTCCGAGCGCGACTCCACTGCGGCCACTGCCGCCAGAACCCTGTTGTGATCGAAGCCAGCGGCAATCTCCAGATCGGTCAGGCGCGGGCGGCCTTCGGTCAGCGTGCCGGTCTTGTCCACCGCCACCACCTGCGCGTCCTTCAGCAACTGCAGGGCTTCGCCCTTGCGGAACAGCACGCCCATTTCGGCGCCACGACCGGTTCCGACCATGATCGAGGTCGGCGTGGCCAGGCCCATCGCGCACGGGCAGGCAATGATCAGCACCGCCACCGCATTGACCAGCGCGAAGCTCAGCGCCGGCGATGGACCGAAGATCAGCCAGACCGCGAAGGTCGCCAGCGCGGCCAGCATCACCGCCGGCACGAACCACAACGTCACCTTGTCGACCACCGCCTGGATCGGCAGCTTCGAGCCCTGCGCCTGTTCGACCATGCGGATGATCTGCGCCAGCATCGTCTGCGCACCCACCGCCGTGGCGCGCACCGTCAGTGCGCCCTTCTGGTTGACCGTGCCACCGACCACGCTGCTTCCCGGCTGCTTCTCGACCGGAATCGGCTCGCCGCTGATCATCGACTCGTCGATGTAGCTGCGACCCTCGACCACCTCGCCATCGACCGGAACGCGCTCGCCCGGGCGCACTTCCACCACGTCGCCGCTCTGTACTTCATTGACCGGGATGTCGACGGTACGGCCGTCACGGATCACATGGGCGACCTTGGCCTGCAGGTTGACCAGACGCTTGATCGCCTCGGAGGTACGGCCCTTGGCCCGAGCTTCAAGGAAGCGGCCGAGCAGGATCAGCGCGACGATCACCGCCGCCGCTTCGTAGTAGACGTTCACCGTGCCCGGCGGCAGCAGCCGCGGTGCAAAGGTTGCCACCACCGAATAACCGAACGCCGCGGCGGTGCCCACCGCCACCAGTGAATTCATGTCCGGCGCCAACCGCAGCAGCGCCGGGAAGCCCTTCTGGTAGAAGCGGCGCCCGGGGATGGCCAGCACCAGGAGCGTCAGTGCGAACTGCAGGTACCAGCTGGTCTGCATGCCGAGGGTGGCCATCACCCATTCGTGCATGCCGGGAATCAGGTGCGAACCCATCTCCAGCACGAACACCGGCAGTGCCAGCGCGGTGGCCACGATCAGGTCGCGCTTCAATTCGGCGCGCTCGGCATCCTTCTTTTCCGCAGCCTGATCATCGGACTGCACACCCGCCTCGATCACACGTGCGTCATAGCCGGCCTTGTCGATCGCGGCGACCAGCGCAGCCACGTCCGCCATGCCACGCACCGTGGCGCGCTCGGTGGCCAGGTTGACGCTGGCCTGGCTGACGCCCGGCACGGCCAACAGCGCGCGTTCGACACGGCCCACGCAGGAAGCGCAGGTCATGCCTTCGACCGCCAGTTCGGTGGTCGCCGCGGGCACGTCATAGCCCACCCGCTCCACTGCCTGGACAAGCGCCGCGCGGTCCACCGGGCCCGACGGACGAATGTCCGCCCGCTCGGTGGCCAGGTTCACCGAGACACTGCCCACGCCCTCGACCTTGGACAGTGCTGCCTCGACCCGGCCCACGCAGCTGGCGCAGGTCATGCCCTCGATGGGCAGGCTGATGGTGGAGGGGCTGGCGGGGGCGGCAGCGGCGCGCGGCGTGCTCATGATCGGATTCCCGGGTTTCCTTCTGGATGCGGACAGGCTAAACCTTGCCATCGTGGGAAGGTCAAATCCAGCCTGTCCGCATACCTGAAGGGGGCGCCGCCCCCGGCGTCCCGTTTCCGCATCCACGCATGGCGTGGATCTACCGGCGGAGGCCGGTCTCCTCAGAAGGTGAACACATACTCCAATGCGAACTCGCGGCCGACCGCGCTCAGCAACCGGGTCGGGGCGAAGTCATAGTCCAGCTTGTACGGGTCCTTGTGGTTCCAGCTGGCCGAATTGAACACGTTGTTGACGTAGACATTGACCTTGGCGTGCTCGGTCACCTGGTAACCCACGTTGACGTTCCAGGTGATGAACGGCCCGACCCGGCCGAAGTAGCGCGAGGTCTGCTGGCCCGCGTTGGGGTTCGGGTTCACCGAGCCATCCGGCAGCTGTGCCGGTTCCAGGCAGTTCAGCGACGGGCTGTCACTGGGCACGTAGCCGTCGGCGAACGGCAGGCAGCCACCGGGGTTGTCCAGGCGATCGGTGCCCCAGTGGTAACGCACGCCCGGCACCGAACCCACGCGGTCGGCATAGACGTTGGCGTTCCAGTTGCCGCGCTGCCAGGCCAGGCTCGCGCGCAGCTTGCTGCGCAGGTCTCGGTCGCGCCGTTCCGGGTTCGGGTCGTTGGCGTAGCGCTGTTCCTTGGTCGAGATCTGGTTGGTGTAGTTCAGGCCCAGCTGGAAGCTGCCCCACTGCGCGGTTTCCAGGCGATAGCGTGCAGTCAGGTCGATGCCGCGCACTTCCCGGCTGGCCAGGTTGAACGGGCCGCGCTCGATCGATATCAGGCGGCCGCTGCTGTCACGGTTCACGCGGGCCAGGATGCCGGCGCAATAATCGCCACCGGCCGGATTGGCCCACGGCGTGCCATCGATGTTCTTGCCGGTCAGGCAGCCGGCCTCGCTGGCCAGCACCTCGTCGGCGCCGACGTCGACGATCATGTCTTCCAGCTTGATCGCCCAGTAGTCGGCGCTGACCGACAGGTTGGGCATCACGTCCCAGACGAAGCCGACCGTCCACGAATCGCCGGTTTCCGAACGCAGCAGCGGCGTGCCACGCCGGTTCACGTCGAAGGTGTACCAGACATCGGTGTTGCCCACGCCACAGTTGTTGACCAGGTAGGCACCGCTCTGGATGCAGCGCAGGCGGTCATAGGTCTGCACTTCGGAACTGCTCGGCTGGCCCAGCAGGTAGTGCATGTCCGGCGCGTGGAAACTGGTGGCGTACGAGCCACGCACCAGCAGCGATTCGACCGGGCGCCATTCCAGGCCGACGTTCCAGGTGGTCTCCTTCTGGCTGCCGATATCCAGCGCTTCACTGCTGTCATCGGCCTTGTAGTTGCCATAGCGGTCGTAGCGGGCCGCCGCGGTGGCCGTCACGCTCTCCAGCAGCGGGATCTTGAACTCGACGCCGGCCGAGTAACGGGTGCGCTCGCCGCCACCGCGATCGACGTTCTGCAGATCGAAGTCGATGCCAGCGCGCGGGTCCGGGCTGAGGTGATAGCCCTGCTGCGCGACTTCGGCCACGGCGGCGAACGAGATCGGGCCGGCCCAGCCCTGGAACAGCTCGCCGGTGATGTCCGCCGAGGCCTGGTTGACCCACGATGACGCGCGGTTCCTGGCCACCGTGCCCATCTGCCAGTACTGGTCAGGCGTGAGCGGGTTCCACCAGCGCGATTCGTTCAACGCATAGATCGCCTCGCCGTCGGCCGTGGTGCCCAGGCGCGGGCCGAGGAAGAAGTCGTACGACTTCTGCTCGTCCACCACGTTCTGCCGTTCTTCCACGCGATAGTAGGAACGCCCCACCGTGGCGCTCCAGTCGAAGCGGTCGGCAAGGCGGCCACGCAGGCCCGCGCTCCAGTCCCATGACAGCTCGCGGTTGGTGTTGCGCAGGGTGTCCAGGCCGCCGACTTCGTTCGGGGTGAACTGGCGCACGCCCAGGATCGGGCGGTTGCGGTTGGCATCCCAGTAATAGCCGTTGTCGTCGTCGATCAGCGAGACGCTGGGCGGGTTGGTGCCCCAGATCGCTTCGGAGCGGTACACCGCCAGGTTGGTCCAGGCCTGCAGGTCGCTGCTGAAATCGAAGGTGGCATACAGGTTGCCGGACACGTTCTCGGCACCACCGGTCAGCAGCCAGTTGGCGTAGTCGGCGCTCATGCCGCACAGGCGGCCGGTGTTGGTGATGCGGTTGGCGGCGTAGTTGTAGACCAGTCGATCGGCCGTGTAGTACTCACCGTCGAACTTCTCGCAGGTGCCGGCGGGTGGCGCCAGGCGCTGGCCCGTCGTCGGATCGATCAACGCCAGGCCCGAGGTGGGGCGGAAGCCGACCTTGCGCTGCTCCATGTTCCAGGACGCATACGGCGCATCATCGGCATCGTCCATCTGCGGGCGGTCGCGGCCGAACAGGGGATCGCGCTTGGTGTACTGCAGCGCGTAGGTCACGCTCCAGTTGTCACCGGTCCTGCCGCCGGCCCATGACAGGTCCCAGGTGTCGCGCCCGCCTTCGGTGGAGGTACCGCCACGCACGCGCACTTCGTCGCCGTCGTAGTTGGTCTTGAGGATGACATTGACCACGCCGGCGATCGCATCCGAACCGTAGATGGCCGAGGCGCCGCCGGTCAGTACTTCGATGCGCTCGACCGCGGCAGCGGGAATGTTGCCGTAGTTGGAGAAGTTGGTTTCACCGCCATACGGCAGCGGGTAATCGGCCACGCGACGGCCGTTGACCAACAGCAGCGAGCGGTTCGGGCCCATCCCGCGCAGGTTCAGGCCACTGGCGTTGGGCGTGTGCGAGCCCCATTGCGAGGCGGCTTCGACGGTACCGGTTGCTTCGGTGAGCGTCTTCAGCGCGTCATACACGCTGACGAAGCCCTCTTTCTGGATCTGCTGCGCGGTAATCACGTTGACCGGGGCCGGGCCTTCGACCGCAGCGCGCTTGATGCGCGAACCGGTAACGGTGACCGCATCCAAGTCCTTGGTGGACGAACTGGCCGCTTCCTGTGCACCCGCGGCCAGGGGCAACAGGGCCAGGACCAGTGCCTGGGACAGCAGGTGACGACGCTTGCGAACGGACTGAGCCATGGGTGGTTGCTCTTGGAAAGTGTGGACGCACGGACAGGTGGTGGCGTAGCACGACGGCTGATCCGGGTGCCGGGATCGGTTCACGACCGTCCCAGCCCCTCCCCTGTGGATCGATCCAAACTAAAGCACAGCTGAACCACGCCGGGCATGCGGCGATGCAGCAACACCCTACGCAATGCCGCTATCAGCCGCAGGTATCAAGAACAATCAAAGGGTTGCGCAACATCGCTGAGAGAACGGCGCACACGACAATGACACGAACGCGACAATCGCGCGCGGAACGGTTTTGTCCGCGTTGTCGCGTGCGGCGGCAGCGGGGCGTTGTAGAGCCGAGCCCGTGCCCGGTTGCTGTCGTTTGTCGCAAAGCGCAGCCGAGCGTTGGCTCGGCTCTACAGGAGAAGCGGGTTACCTTGCGCCGTCCAGCGCCTGCCGCAGTGCGGCCACGGTGGCGGTGGCGGTCTGGCTCCAGTCCGGGTCCAGGCCGCGCAGCGCCGGGTTCTGGAACTGCATGGCCGAGCGCCGCAGGCCCTTGGCCGAGGCGTGCAGTTCGGTGCAGCCGCTCCGTCGCGCAACGGCCGCGATGTTGGCCGGTCCCAGCCCGGCGCCGGCCATCACCGTGATACGTCCCGCCGCCTGGGTGACCAGACCCGCCAGCACATCCGCGCCGGCCTCGGCGCTGACCTGGCCGCCCGAGGTCAGCACGCGCTGGCAACCCAGCTCAACCACCTGCTCAAGTGCCGCCGGCAGATCGCGGGCAGCATCGAAGGCGCGATGGAAGGTCACCTGCAGCGGCCCGGCGGCCTGCACCAGTTCACGGCACAGCGCCAGATCGATCCCGCCCTGCACATCCAGCGCACCGATCACCACGCCATCGCAGCCGAGCGCGCGGCACTGCGCGATGTCACGCAGCATCAGTTCGGTTTCCAATGCGTCGTAGTGGAAATCACCCGGGCGCGGGCGCACCAGCACGAACAGCGGAATCGACAGGCGTTCCCGGGCAATCGCGATGGTGGCAAACGACGGCGTGGTGCCACCCTCGGCCAGGTTCTCGAACAGTTCGATGCGGTCGGCACCGCCGGCCTGCGCGGCCAGCGCCGAGGCCAGCGAGTTGCTGGCGATCTCCAGGGTCAGCCGCGTGCTCACGCCTGAGTGCTCGTGTAGATCGACGGCGAGTCGCGCAGGTCGTCCTGGCGCTGTCCATCGCACACGGCGTAGACGAAGCCGCGGTGCAACGCGTAGGCACCCACCTCGCCCTGCTTGTTCATGGCCAGGAAGCACACCTGCAATGTTCTGCTCGCTTCGGGGCGCTTGCGCACCACGCGGTCGATGGCTTCGCGGCAGGCCTGCGCGGGCGAGCGCCCTTGGCGCATCAGCTCAACCACCAGGAACGAGGCGGCGTTGCGGATCATCTCCTCACCCACGCCCGAAGCAGTGGCCGCGCCCACTTCGTTGTCGACATACAGGCCGGCACCGATGATCGGGCTGTCGCCGACCCGGCCGTGCAGCTTCCAGGCCATGCCGCTGGTGGTGCAGGCGCCGGCCAGCTTACCGCGGGCATCCAGCGCCAGCATGCCGATGGTGTCGTGGTTGTCGCTGTTGCCAGGAATACTACGACGCTCGGCATTGATCTGCGGCTGGTACTTCTCGGTCTTCAGCCACTCGCGCCAGGCCGCTTCGGCCTGCGGCGTCAGCAGGTGCCTGCGTTCAAAACCCTGCTGCACCGCGAACTGCTGCGCGCCCTCGCCCACCAGCAGCACGTGCGGGCTGTTTTCCATCACTTTGCGGGCCACCGACACCGGATGCAGGATGTCCACCAGCGCGGCCACTGCGCCACAACGGCCATCACCATCCATGATGCTCGCATCCAGGCTCAGCACCCCGTCGCGATCCGGGTTACCGCAATGGCCGACGGTGGGGTTGCACAGCTCGCTCTCGGCCCAGCGTGCACCGGCTTCAACTGCATCCAGTGCGCTGCCACCCTGCGCCAGCACCTTCCACGCGGCCTGGTTGGCCGGCACGCCGAAGTCCCAGGTCGAAACCACCCTGGCCCCACCCTGCGTGCGCGCCTGCACGCCCGGCAAGGCCACCATGCCTGCGGCCAGTGCGCCGGCCTGCAGGAACTGCCTGCGATCCACCATCTTCCCCTCCCAGTCTGCAATGCACGGCCGGCCCGATGCCGGCCACGCCGATCAGTCGTGCGTGGGCTGCCGTGCGGCGTACCAGACCGCTGCGCCGAGAACGCCCAGCTGGCCATGCTCCACGCGCCATACCGGCACCTGGCGCAGCACCTCGGTCAGCACGCCCTTGTTGAGGAAGCGCTCACGGAAGCGACCATCGGCCAGGAAATCCTGCACATGCGCGGAAATACCCCCGGCCAGGTACACCGAACGCGCACCCACCGCGATCGCTGCGTCGCCGGCCAGGCTGCCCAGCCAGGCACAGAACACCTGCAGCGTTTCCACCGCCAGCGCATCCTCACCGCTGCGCGCGGCACCGATCAGTGCCTCGGTACTGCTCCACACCGGAGTGACGCCACGCAGTTCGCACAGGCACGGATACAGGTTCATCAGGCCACTGCCGGACAGCACGCGCTCGTTGTCCACGTGCGGCCAGCGCTGCAGCAGCTTGTCCAGCACCTGCAGTTCCAGCGCGTTGCCGGCGCCGAGCGCGGCATGGCCGATCTCGCTGGCCAGCACCGGACGCTCGCCGTCGGCAAAGCGCAATGCTGCACCCAGGCCGGTTCCGGCGCCCAGCACCAGCGCCGGGAACGCCTGCGCCGGGTCAGCATCGCCATTGAGCGGCACCAGGGTGTCAGGCTGCAGGTAGGGAATGGCCAACGCCACCGCTTCAAAATCATTGATCAGCTGCAGCTCATACAGCCCGGACTGCACCCGCGTGGCCGACAGCGAGACCGTCCACGGCAGGTTGGAATTGATCAACACATCGCCATCGAGCAGGCCGGCGATGGCGACCACCGCGGCCTGTACCGGCTGGCCGAGGCCAGCGGTGAAATCGGCCAGGATCGCGGCCAGGCTGGGGTGCTCGGCGCAGGCGTAGGTGCGATGGCTGCCCAGCAGTGGTGCCTGGCCGGCTTGCGTTTCAGCCAGCGCCAAACGGGCGAAGGTGCCGCCGACATCGGCGACAACGAGACTGCGCGGAAGACCGCCGCGGGCGGAGTCGGTGGAAACCGGAGACGCTGCTGCGATGGTCACGCTGGCCTGCTTGGATCGATTGAATCGCCCCGATTCTCAGGCATCGGGGCGGCTTTGCCTAGCGCGCCGGCGGTTCAGGTTGGACTACATGCCTTCCTGTTCGGCCACCTGCACACCATCCACCAGCACGCGCAGGCGCTGCGGGCGGAAGCCGGCGAACAACAGCGGCCGGGTGCGCTCGACCAGCACCTCATGGCCGGCGATGTGGCGCAGCCACGACTGTACCAGCGAGAACGAGAAGTGGGTGCCCGGATGCAGCGGATGCTGCACCCAGACCTTCTCGGTGGCGCTCTGCAGCAGCATCGCGCCGGTGAACCAGTGGCGGCTGAGGGTGACTGGCGTGGTGCCGGCCATGAAGCGGATATCCATGCGGGGTCCTTTCGCTGGAGCGGAGATGCGGGGGATCAGGGCTGTGCCGTCTGCAGGCTGTAGCGGGTGGTGGCGGTGAATACTGCACCATCAGGCTGGGTAGAGCGTACTTCGACCTTGTGACTGCCCACTGCCAGGTCGGTCGGCAGCGCGCCACGCCACAGGTGCGGCGACGCGGTGGCCTCCGGCGAACGGTCGTAGCCGCGCAGGCTGTCAGCCAGATCGTCAGCCACGTTCTCCACCATCAGGCGCGGATCGGGCTGACTGACCTGCTTCATCGGCTGCCAGGCACCGCCATCGACGCGGTACTCGACCACGCTGGCGTCCTCGCCCATGTAGACGTTGGCGTAGACACCCCACGCCGGATAGGCCCCCTGGCGCAGCACCTTCGGCGCATGCAGGCCGATCTGCTCGCTGGCCGGCTTGCCGGCCACGCGGTACTGCAGTTTGTAGCTGCCATTGCCGGCGACGTCCAGCAACGCGTAGCCCTTTGGCGTGCCATCACTCATGGCGCTGTCCGGCACGCCGGCGGCATCCTTCACCCCGGACCAGAATGCGCCGCAGTTGGCACCGACGTTGTATTCGTGCAGCGGCTTGTCACCGTTCCAGCCGTCGGCCTTGCCGTGGTAGACGTGCTGCTGGGTGTGGCTGTGCCCGCTGAGCACCAGCACGTTGCGGAAGTCCTTCAGCAGGTCGAACAGGCGCTGGCGGTCAGCATGACGGAAGGTCTCGCGCCCCGGCGCGGCGTCGAACAGCGGGATGTGCATGCCCAGCACCAGCAGGCGGTCCTTGTGCAGGCCTTTCAGGTAGCTGGCAAGGAAAGCGAACTGGTCTTCGCGCAGGCCACCGACATACTTCGGCCTTGCGTTGGGGTCATACACCACGTCATCGAGGAACACGAAACTGGCACCGCCCTCTTCCACCGCGTAGGTGTCCGGGCCGTAGATGTTGCGCCAGCTGTCCAGCGAATGCTCGTCGCTGGCTGCATCGAAATCGAGGTCGTGATTGCCCGGCACATGGAACCACGGCACGCCCAGCGACGTGGTGACCTTGTTGATTGCCGGATACAGGGTCAGATCGTCGTTGACGATGTCACCCAGGGTGGTGCCCATGCGCGCCTTGGTCTGGCCGACCAGCGGCGACACGATCGACTGCTGGTAGTAGCCGATGTCCTTCAGGCTGGCGGTCTGGGAGTCGGTGAAGACCAGCATCTGGAAGCCGCGACGGCTGTCATGGCGATCCGACTGCAGCGCGAAATCCCAGTTGCGGGTGACATCGCTGGTGGCGGCGATGCCGCCGTACTTCAGCGCCGGCGAGCCGTTCGGGCGGAAGTGGCGCCAGAACGAAGGCAGGCCGTCTGTCGCCTTCGGGAACGAATACGCATCGGGCTTGATCACGAACACGGTCTGGCCGTCACGCACCGGAAGGCTGTAGCTGCCATCGGCGGCGGTCTTGACGATCGTCTCGCCGTTGGAGACCTGCACCCCGGCCAGGCCCGGATCGGTCGCACCGCGGCCCGGCTTGCCGTCACGCTCCAGATAGACCTTGCCGGTGACCACGGTGTCCGCAGCCCAGGCCGGCGAGGTCAGCAACAGGCAGCACAGCCAGGCAGCAGGCAGTTTCATGGGAGGCATCCGGCAGAAAGAGACGCGGTATTGTAGAGCCGAGCCACGCTCGGCTGCATTGCCGGCACTACCACGCTTCAACGATGGCGTTTTTCCAGCACCGCCCGCGCATCGTCCAGCGACAGACCGCGCGCGCGCAGCAGTACCAGCAGGTGGTACAGCAGGTCCGAAGCCTCACCGAGCAGCGCCTCGTCATCCTGCGCAACCGCAGCCAGAGCGGTCTCCACCCCCTCCTCACCCACCTTCTGTGCGATGCGGCGGATGCCGCCCTCGAACAGGCTGGTCGTATAGCTGCCCGGCGGGCGCTGCGCCTCACGCATCGCGACCAACTGGTCCAGCCCGCCCAGGAAGTCCTTCGGCGCCTGGTCGAAACAGCTCTCCGCACCCGTGTGGCAGGTTGGCCCCGCCGGGCGTGCCGTCACCAGCAGCGTGTCGGCATCGCAGTCGACACTGATCGATTGCACCGCCAGGACGTTGCCGGACTGCTCGCCCTTGGTCCACAACCGCTGCTTGCTGCGGCTGAAGAAGGTCATGTGGCCGATGGCCAGCGTGGCCGCCAGCGATTCGGCGCTGACATAGCCCAGCATCAGCACCTGCAGCGTATCGGCATCCTGCACCACGGCCGGCAGCAAGCCGTCACCCTTGCCCCAGTCCAGTGCCTGCAATGCGTCCAACGAAGGCCTGACTTCAATAGACATCCCGCACCTCGATCTGCTGTCCGCGCAGGTAGCGCTTCAATTCTGGAATGGCGATGGCGCCGCTGTGGAACACGCTCGCCGCCAGCGCACCATCGACGTCGGCCTGATCAAAGGCTTCGGCGAAGTGCTCCATCGCACCGGCGCCACCGGAGGCGATCAGTGGCACCTGGCACAGTGCCCGCGCCTGCTGCAGCTGCACGACATCGTAGCCACGGCGCACACCGTCGCTGTCCATGCAGTTCAGCACGATCTCGCCAGCGCCACGCCGTTGAGCTTCGACGATCCAGTCCAGGGTACGCAGCGGTACCGCCTGGGTCTTGTCCGGGTCGCCACTGAAACGGCGCACACGCCACTGGCCGTCCGCTTCACGTACCGAGTCGACGCCCACCACCACGCACTGCACGCCGAACTCGTCGGCCAGTTCAGTGATCAGTTCCGGGCGGCCCAGCGCGGGAGAGTTGATCGACACCTTGTCGGCACCGGCGAACAACACGCGACGCGCGGCTTCCACGCTGTCGATGCCACCGGCCACGCAGAACGGAATGTCGATCAGGCGCGCGATGCGCTCGATCCACGCCACGTCCAACGAACGCGCCTCGGGGCTGGCGCCGATGTCATAGAACACCAACTCGTCGGCACCTTGGTCGCGGTAGCGCTGCGCCAGCTCGGAGATGTCGCCCATGTCGACGTGATCGCGGAAGCGCACGCCCTTCACCACGCGGCCATCGCGCACGTCAAGGCAGGGAATGATGCGGCGGCTCAACATGCCAGCGCCTCCGCCAGGTCCATGCGCTGCTCCAGCAGTGCCTTGCCGAGAATCGCACCACCGCAGCCAGCGGCACGCGCCTCGGCCACATCGGCCACGTCACGGATGCCGCCGGACGCCTGCACCGCCACCCCCGGCAGCAATGCCGACAGGTGCTGGTAGAGGCCGATATTGGGCCCGGCCAGCATGCCGTCGCGGGCGATGTCGGTGCACAAGAGGTGGCGCATGCCGGCGCGCGCGTAGCGCTGGGCCAGGTCATCCAGGGTCACCCCGGCGTTCTCGGTCCAGCCGTGCACCGGCAGCTGCCACTGCCCCTGTGCGTCCTGGCGCGCGTCCAGCGCAATCGTGATGCGCTCGGCGCCAAATTCCTCCAGCCAGCCGACCACTTCATCGGGGCGGCGCACCGCCAGCGAGCCGACCACCACGCGGCCGGCGCCAGCATCAAGCATGCGCGCCACATCGTCGCGGCCACGCACGCCACCACCGGTCTGCACCTGCAGCGGCGTCTGCGCGCGGATCGCCGCCAGCAGCGGTGCCAGCGTATAGCCACCTGCGCGTGCAGCATCCAGGTCGACCAGATGCATCCACTGCGCGCCCTGTGCGGCGAAGGCCTGCGCGCGCGGCAGCGGATCGTCGCCGTAGGAGGTTTCCTGCGCGTAGTCGCCCTGGCGCAGCCGCACCACGCGGTCATCGCGGATATCCAGCGCGGGGTAGACGATGAAACTCATGCAGCAGTGCCCTCAAGGAAGTTGCGCAGCATCAGCGAGCCGGTCTCGCCGGAGCGCTCGGGATGGAACTGCGCGCCGTAGTAGCGCCCCTGCTCCACCACGGCAGTGAACAGCCCACCGTGGTCGCACGCCGCGACGGTGTGGGCATTCAGCGGCGCCGCATAGCTGTGCACGAAGTAGGCGCTGGCGCGCTCCGGCACACCCTGCAACAGCACCGACTCACGTAGCGGCAGCAGGCGGTTCCAGCCCATGTGCGGCACGCGGATGCCACAGGCCGGCACCAGCTTGCGCACCACGCCCGGAATCAGTCCCAGTGTCTCCACACCCGCTTCCTCGGAGCGTTCGAACAGCAGCTGCATGCCAAGGCAGATGCCCATCAGCGGCACCTCCAGCCGCTGCAACGGCTCCACCAGGCCCTGCGCGTGCAGGCGCTGCATGCCGGGACCGGCGGCGCCGACACCGGGCAGGATCACCCGCTGCGCACCCACCAGTTCGTCCGCATCGCGCACCAGCCGCACCGTCGCGCCGAGGCGCTCCAGTGCGTAGCGCACCGAGCCCAGGTTGGCACCACCGGCATCGATCAGCGCGACGTCGCTCACAATGCCCCCTTGGTGCTCGGCAGTGCCGTGCCCTGCCGGGCCAGCGCCGGGCGCAGTGCGCGCGCCAGCGCCTTGAAGCAGGCCTCCACCTTGTGGTGATCGTTGTCGCCGCGTACCTGCAGGTTGAGGTTCAGGCCACTGGCATCGCACAGCGAACGGAAGAAGTGCGGCACCAGCTCGGTCGGCATGTCGCCCACCCGCTCGCGCTTGAACTCGCCCTCGAACACGAAGTACGGGCGGCCGCTGAAGTCCAGCGCAGCGCTGGCCAGGGTCTCGTCCATCGGCAGGGTGAAGCCGTAGCGGCCGATGCCGCGCTTGTCGCCCAGCGCCTCGCGCAGGGCCTGACCCAGCGCCAGCCCGGTGTCCTCGATGGTGTGGTGCTCGTCGATGTGCAGGTCGCCCTCGGCCTGGATGTCCAGCGCGAACCCGCCGTGCTTGCCGATCTGTTCCAGCATGTGGTCGAAGAAGGGCAGTCCGGTGGCGATGCGCGCATCACCGGCACGGTCCAGATCGAGTTCAACGCGGATCTTCGTCTCCTTGGTGTTGCGCTGGACCACGGCAGTACGCGGCGCGTCGGCCAGCGCATGGGCGATGCCCGGCCAGTTCCACTCGCCACCGAACTGTTCGGTGCGCAGCTGGAAGCCACGGATGTTGAGGTTGTCGGCGAACTGCAGGTCGGTGATACGGTCCCCCACCATGCCCGAACGCGCCCAGTCGATGCTGCGGTCCTGCAGGTAGGCGGTCATCAGGCCGATGCCCGGCTTGCGCGTGGGCGCGTTGTCCTGCGGCCAACTGCAGTCGATCAGCACGTCACGGAAGGTGATGCCCTGGCTCTCGAAGATCTGCAGCATCAGGTCGTTGGGGCCATCGAAGCTGGCGCGTGGGTAGCTGTCGCTGCCCAGGCCATCCTGGTTGGTGACGATCACGAACTGGTAGCCGGCATCACGCAGCTTCAGCAGCGCCGGGATCACCTGCGGCACGAAGCGCAGCTTCTCGTAGGCGTCGATCTGGAAGTCGGACGGCTCCTCGATGAGGGTACCGTCGCGGTCGATGAACAGGATCGGGGTCATGCTGCGGCCCTCCGCGCCGACAGGGCCGCAAGCACGCGGTCGTTCTCTTCGGGACTGCCGATACTGATGCGCAGTGCATCACCCAACTGCGGCGCGGCGCGCTGGTCGCGCACCACCACGCCCACAGCCAGCAGCGTATCGAACGCGGCCTGGGCATCGGCGAAGCGAACCAGCAGGTAGTTGCCGGATGAGCGGTAGACGCGACGCACGCCGGGCAGGCCCGGCAGCGCCTCGCGCAGGCGTTCGCGCTCGGCAATCACCGTGGCTACGCGCTCGGCGGTGATGGTCAGCGCGGCGGGTTGCAGCGCCTGCACCGCCAGTTCCGTGCATGGCGTCGGCACCGGGTACGGCGCCTGGCAGCGGCGCAGCACGGCAATCAGCTCCGGGGCGGCGATCAGGGTGCCAACGCGGGCGGCGGCAAGAGCGTGCGCCTTCGACAGCGTGCGCAGCACCGCCAGATTCGGGTTCGCGGCCAGCAGCGTGGTCGCCGACGGACGCTGCGCGTACTCGACATAGGCCTCGTCCACCACCACCAGTGCTTGCCCGCGCAGCGCAACCACCACCCGCTCGACTTCGTCCAGGGCGATGTCACTGCCGGCCGGGTTCGACGGGGCGCACAGGAACACCAGCTTGGCACCTTGCGCCTTGGCCGCGTCGACCACCGCATCCAGATCGGCACGCAGGCCATCTTCGCTGTCCACCAGCGGCACTTCAATCAATGCGGCGCCCTGCAGGCGTGCGCAGACGGCGTACATGCCGAACACCGGCGGCGTGACCACCACGCCGTCGCGGCCCGGCACGCACAGCGCGCGCACCAGCAGATCAATGGCCTCGTCGCTGCCGCGGCCGACCAGCAGCTGCTGTGGCGTCACGCCGTACAGCGCCGCCAAGCCTTCGCGCAACGCCAACGGTTGCGGCTCCGGATAGCGCCGGCTGCTGCCAGCCGCGTCGGCCGTATTGGCCCAGGCGGACTCGTTGGCGTTCAACCAGACCTCGCCCTGCACCGCTGCGCTGCGTGCCGAGCTGTAGCCGGCGAACGCCTGCAGATCCGGACGCACCAGCGCCAGCACCTCCTCGACAGCCGCGCTCATGCCGCCACCTCCATGCGCAATGCCACCGCACGCTCGTGGGCATCCAGGCCTTCGGCGCTGGCGATGATGCGCGCGCAGCCGCCGATCGCGGCCAGGCCGGCGGCACTGGCGCTCTGCACGCTGATCAGGTTCTGGAAGCTGGCAACGCTCACGCCGCTGTAAGCACGCGCGGCGCCGGCGGTGGGCAGCACGTGGTTGGTGCCGCTGCAGTAGTCACCCAGTGCTTCGGGGGTGTAATCACCCAGGAACACCGAGCCGGCCGCCTGCACCTTGTCCAGCCAATCGCGCGGTTCACGCAGCGCCAGGATCAGGTGTTCGGGCGCATAGCGGTTGCTGATCGCGAAGGCCTCGTCCAACGAATCAACCTGGATCAGGCGCGACGCTGACAGCGCCTGCCGCGCAATCTGCTGGCGCGGCAGCAGGGCCACCTGGCGCTCGACCTCAACCTCGACCGCGGCCAGCATCGCGGCATCGTCGGTCAACAGCAGCACCTGTGAATCCGGGCCGTGCTCGGCCTGCGACAGCAGGTCGGCGGCGACGAACGCCGGATTGGCGCCAGCATCGGCAATCACCAGCACTTCGGAGGGACCGGCCGGCATATCGATGGCGGCGACGCCATCCTGCGCGACCTGCTGCTTGGCTTCGGTGACGAAGCTGTTGCCGGGCCCGAACAGCTTGTCGCAGGCCGGAACGCTGGCGGTGCCATAGGCCATCGCGGCGATCGCCTGCGCGCCGCCCAACTTGAACGCGCGCTGCACGCCGGTCAGGCGCGCGGCTACCAGCACTGCCGGATCGGCGCTGCCGTCGGCGCGCGGCGGCGTGCACAGCACCACCTGCGGGCAACCGGCCAACTGCGCCGGAACGCCCAGCATCAACGCGGTGGACGGCAATGGCGCGCTGCCAGCAGGTACGTACAGGCCCACCCGGCCGATCGGGCGCAGCATGCGTTCGCAGACCACGCCCGGCGTGGTTTCAACTGCATAGCCTTTACCCATGCCGGCGGCGTGGAAGCGCGCGATGCGCTCGGCGGCGTCCACCATCGCCTGGCGCAGTTCGGCGGGCACGGCCGCTTCAGCAGCGGCGAATTCGGCTTCGGAGACTTCAAACGAGGCCAGCTCGACACCATCGAAGCGCGCGGTGATCGCACGCAGCGCACCGTCGCCCTGTGCACGCACCTGCGCGATCAGGGCCGTCACGGCATCGCGGGTCTGCTGCGCCACGGTCTGCACCGGGCGGGTCAATGCCGCGCTGCGCGCGGCCTCATCAAGTTGGGACCAGATCAGACGGTTCATGCCAGCGACCGCTCCACGCTCAGTACCATGAGGCCCTGCGCACCCGCGCGCTCGAGTTCTTCCATGCGCTGCCAGCTCAGCGGGCCGGGGCACATGGTCTGCAGGCGCAGCGCACCGCCATCGGCCGGCAACCGCACCAGCGGCTCGGCATCGGCCAGCAACTGCGCCAGCGCGTCGACGCGATCCTCGCTGGCGCGGAACATCAGCAGCTTGCGGTCCTGGCGCTGCACCACGCCATCGAGGCGGCGCAGCAGCATCGCGCGCAGCGATGCACGTGCATCATCGGGCACCCGTACTGCACCGGCCAGCACCGCCTCGCTGTCGAGCAGGTTGTGCACCGGGGTCAGCTGATTGGCGCGCAGGGTGGCGCCGCTGGACACCAGATCGCAGATCAGGTCGGCGGTGCCCAGGCGCGGGGCGATTTCCACCGAACCGGACAGCTCGACCACCTGTGCGTCTACTCCCTGCTCGGCCAGCCACTGCGTGAGGATGGCCGGGTAGCTGGTGGCGATGCGGGTGCCGGCCAGCTGCGCCGGACCCTGCCACTGCCATTCCTCCGGCACCGCCAGCATCAGCCGGCACTGGCCGAAGCCCAGCCCGCGCAGCGCCTGATAGGCGTCCGGCAGGCCGACCTGGCGGCGTGCCGCGGCCTGTTCGTCCAGCTCGTTGCGGCCGACGATGCCGAGGTCGCAGACGCCGTCGGCGATCAGGCCGGGGATGTCGTCGTCGCGCACCAGCAGCAGGTCCACCGGCAGCGATTCGCCGTAGCAGAACAGCTTGTCGCGGCTTTCGCGCCAGCTCAGGCCACAGGCGCTGAGCAGGTTACGGGCGGGCTCGGCCAGCCGGCCACTCTTCTGGATGGCGATACGCAGCCGGTCTCGTGCCGGCGCTGCCTGGGTTGCACTCATGGGGGAGGTCTCGAAGTTCGGAACGGGGCGCGGATCAGCGCGAAGCAAGGCGGTCGATGGCAGCGGCATAGCCTCGATGGCCGTGCTCGAGCGTGCGCGCCACCCGTCCGGTGGTGGTCACGCTGACCCCGGTGCGCTCGTGGATCTCGCGGTACGGCACGCCCTGCTGCAGCAACGGCACCACCTTCCAGCGGTCGGCCATGGCTTCCAGTTCGGCCGGAGTGCACAGGTCGCGCAGGAAGGCTTCCACCTCCTCCGGCTCGCGCAGGGCGGCAAAGGCCAGGGCCAAGGCTTCCAGGTCGGCCTTCGGGTCTTTGGCGGCAATCTCGGGGCGGGCTTTCACGGGGTCGTTTCCATGCATCAATGTAATAGCGCTTTAGTACATTAGCGCATTCTTGCGCAGTGCGTCAAATCGGGGGTTGAGGGGGCGGCAAGGCTGCTGCCCTGCACCCGCTAGATGCCGAAGCGACGTCAAATGCTGGATGGCTGAGGGTTGGCGGGGTGGGTC